>VAWU01000068.1:0-45928 GCA_005888325.1 Actinomycetota bacterium | reverse complement strand
GAAGCGCCCGGGCAAGGACATCCGCTTCGTCGTCGAGCGCCAAGGCGCGCAGGTGCCGCTGACCGTCGTCCCCGCGCACCAGAACCCCGAAGGTCAGCGGGTGGGTTTCGTCGGCATCGCTTCGAAGGTCGAGAACAAACGCGTCGGCCCGGTGCGCGGGCTCGACCAGACCGTGCGCGGCATCGGCAACGGCACCGTCCTCACCGTCAAGGCCCTGGGCTCGTTCTTCGCTCCGCACCGGCTCAAGAACTACGCCGACCAGATCGTGGGCCAGAGCGGCCAGGGGTCGACCGCGACCAACAGCGACCGGCCGGTCTCGGTGGTCGGCGCCACCCGCGTCGCAGGCCATCTGGCGGAGGACCACCGCTTCTCCGAGCTGCTGCTGCTGCTGATCGGCATCAACATCTTCGTGGCGATCTTCAACATGATCCCGTTGCTGCCGTTCGACGGTGGCCACGTCGCCATCGCGGTGTACGAGCGCATCCGTTCGCGTCGGGGCCGCCGGTACCACGCCGATGTGGCGAAGCTGCTTCCTCTCACCTCTGCCGTGGTGGTGTTCCTCGTGGTGTTCGGCGTGGCCGTCCTCTACCTCGACATCGTCCGCCCCATCTCGATCCAGTAGGGATGGCGTTCCCGCGTCGGAAGACCCGCCAGGTCGTCCTCCGGCATCCCACGAACCCCGTCACGGTCGGCGGCGACGCGCCGGTGAGCGTGCAGTCGATGACGATCACCAAGACGGGCGACGTCGACGGCACGCTCGCCCAGATTTACGCGCTGGCCGCGGCCGGCGCGGACATCGTGCGGTGCACGTGCAACGACGAGGCCGCCGCCGAGGGCCTGGCTCGCATCGTGCCCCGCGCGCCGGTGCCGATCGTCGCCGACGTCCACCACCAGTACAAGATGGCCCTCGCCGCGCTGGACGCGGGAGTGCACTGCCTCCGCCTCAACCCGGGCAACATCCGCAAGCCCGAGCACATCAAGATCGTCGCGAGCGAGTGCCGCGACCGCGGTGTGCCGATCCGCATCGGCGTGAACGGCGGGTCGCTCGACCCGAAGCTCTACGAGAAGCACGGCGGGCGGGTGACGCCCGAGGCGATGGTCGAGTCCGCCCAACTGGAGCTCGCGTACTTCGACGAGGTCGGCTTCGACGACGTCAAGATCTCGGTGAAGGCCTCCAACGTGCCCTTGATGATCGAGGCCTACCGGCAGCTGGCCGACGTCGTCGACCACCCGTTGCACCTCGGTGTCACCGAGGCGGGCCCGCCCCCGGCCGGCCTGCTGAAGGCGACCGCGGGCATGGCGACGCTCCTGATGGAGGGCATCGGTGACACCATCCGCTACTCGCTAACCGCCGACCCCGTCGAGGAGGCGCGTGCCGGCCGGCAGCTGCTCGAGGCGTTGGGTCTTCGCGAGCGCAAGGGGCTCGACCTCATCGCCTGCCCGTCGTGCGGGCGGGCCGAGATCGACGTCATCGGCGTGGCGCGCGACGCGCAGGCTGCCCTCGAGTCGCTCAACCTGCCGATCCAAGTCGCGGTGATGGGCTGCGTGGTGAACGGCCCCGGCGAGGCCCGCGAGGCCGACCTCGGCATCGCCGCGGGCCGCAAGCGCGGCCATCTGTTCATCAAGGGCCAGGTCGTGCGGGTGGTCCCCGAGGACGAGATGGTGGATGCGCTCGTCGAGGAGGCCGAGCGGTTGGTGGCCGAAGGAGTCGAGGCGCGTCTGGCCGCCGCCGATTCCGGCGCTGCCGCGGCGGCCGAGGCCGACCGGCAGGCCCTGCTCGCAAGCCAGGGCCACGACGTCAACCACAGCGAGGAAAAGGTCGAGCTCATCCGCAAGCGCACCGAGTAGAACGGCGGCATGCACTCTGCCCCCGACTTCGGTGCCCCCGGCTCGGGACGCCGCGCCGACTTCGAGATCCGTCCTGTCACCGAAGACGAGCTCCCTGCATTCGTTGCGGCCGGGCACGTTGCGTTCAGCGAGGAGATGACGCCGGCGCGCCTCGAAGCCATTCGGGCCATTACCGAGATCGATCGCACGCTCGCCGCGTTCGAGGCGGGCCGCGTCGTCGGCACCGCCGCGGCGGGATCGTGGGAGCTCACGGTGCCGGGGCCGGCCATCGTCCCCACGGCCACGGTCACCGCGGTGGCGGTGCTGCCCACCCACCGCCGTCGGGGCGTGCTGACCTCGCTCATGGCGCGCCAGCTCGACGACGTCGCCGATCGCGGTGAGGCGGTGGCCGTGCTCACCGCCTCGGAGAGCATCATCTACGGGCGCTTCGGCTACGGCCTCGCCACGTGGGCCGCGGGGTTCGCCATCGAACGGCTCCACGCCGGCCTGACCCGACCGGTCGATGCGGGCGGCCGGGTGGTGATGCTCGACAACGACGAAGCACCCAAGCGCATCCCTGACCTCTACGACGAGCTGCGTCGGAGCTGCGTCGGCGCATTGAGCCGGCCGCACGGATGGTGGCTCGACTACTTCCGCGATCCCGAGGACCAGCGCGACGGCGCCTCGCCGCGCTTCTACGCACTGCACGAGTCCGACGCCGGCGAGGCCGACGGGTTCGTCTCGTACCGGGTCAAGAGGAACTGGAGGGACGAAGGTGTGGCCGCGGGCGACACGCAGGTGTACGAGCTGCACGGGTCGAGCCCCGCGGTGCGGGCCGCGCTCTGGCAGTTCTGCCTCGGTGTCGACCTCACAGCCACCCTGAGCTGCGCAAACGCGCCGGTCGACGAGCCCCTGCGCTGGATGCTGTCGGACCCGCGCCGGTTCCGGGTCACCGCGGTGAGCGACTGGTTGTGGGCGCGCCTGGTCGACATCCCCGGCGCGTTGGGCGGCCGGCGCTATGCGTCACCTGGGCGGCTCGTGCTCGAGGTGACCGACTCGTTCAAGCCGCACAACGCGGGCCGCTACGAGCTGGTCGGCGGTCCCGACGGTGCCGAGTGCCGAAGAACCCGCGCCGAGCCCGACCTCGCCATGAGCGTGGCCGACCTCGGCGCGCTCTACCTCGGTGGCGTCGGCTGCACCGCGCTGGCGCGGGCGGGCCGGATCGAGGAGCACGCGCCCGGGGCGCTGGCCGCCGGCGACGGGCTCTTCAAGACCGCCGAAGCGCCCTGGTGCGCCACGGAGTTCTGACACAGGACGCGCCGCGGCCCGCCGTAGCCGCACCTGAGCCGCTATACTCTGCCGGCTGTTCCGTTCGACTGGTGGGCAACGGGTGAGGACGGGTGGTGGTGGAGCGTGGGCGTTTGCCCACGTTTTTTGTTGAGGGCATAGCGCGAGAAGGGAGGTGCGAGAGATGTCGGCAGGCGAGCGCGTCCGCGGATTGATCGAGCCCCTTCTCGGCGAGCAGGGCCTCGAGGTCGTCGACGTCGAGCACTCCGGCGCAACCCTTCGCATCACCGTCGACCGCGTGGAGGGCGGGGGCATCGACCTCGAGACCGTGGCCAGCGCGTCGGAGGTCGTCTCGGCGGCGCTCGACCGCGACGACCCCATCCCGGGTCGCTACACGCTCGAGGTGTCCAGCCCCGGCGTCGAGCGCCCGCTCCGCACGCCCGCGCACTTCCTCCGCCACATCGGCTCCACCGTCGCCGTCAAGACCCGACCGGGCACCGAGGGCGACCGCCGGGTGGAAGGCACGCTCACCGCCGCGGACGACGTCGGTGTCACCGTCGGGAGCCGCACCGTCCCCTACGCCGACATCGAACGGGCGCACACGGTCTTCAGCTGGGGAGGCTCGGCCAAGAGGTCCACGAAGAAGAGAGCATCATGAACTTCGAGCTGATGGAAGCGCTGCAGGTGATCGAGCGCGAGAAGGGCGTCCCCATGGACACCCTGCTCGAGGCGCTCGCCAACGCGCTCGTGTCGGCCTACAAGCGCATGCCCGACGCCGCCGAGGAGGCGTTCGTCACCATCGATCCCGACTCCGGCGAGATGCACGTCTACGCCCAGGAGCTCGACGAGGACGGCAACGTCACCCGCGAGTGGGAGGACACGCCCGACGACTTCGGCCGCATCGCCGCGCAGACGGCGAAGCAGGTGATCCTGCAGCGCATCCGCGAGGCCGAGCGAGAGATGAAGTACGAGGAGTACGCGGGTCGCGAGGGCGACATCGTATCGGGCACGATCCAGCAGTCCGACCAGAGGTACACCCTGCTCAGCCTGGGCAACGTCGAGTGCCTGCTGCCGCAGGCCGAGCAGGTGCCGTACGAGCGCTACGAGCACAACGCCCGCCTCAAGGCCTACATCGTCGAGGTGCGGCGCACGACGAAGGGTCCGCAGATCGTCGTCTCGCGCACCCACCCGGGCCTGATCAAGCGGCTGTTCGAGCTCGAGGTGCCCGAGATCAGCGACGGCATCGTCGAGCTCAAGGCCGTGGCGCGTGAGCCCGGTCACCGCACCAAGATCGCGGTGTGGTCCAACGACAGCAACGTCGACCCCGTCGGCGCGTGCGTCGGTGCCCGCGGCGCCCGCGTGCGCATGGTCGTGAACGAGCTGCGCGGCGAGAAGGTCGACATCGTGCCGTTCTCCGAGGAGCCGAGTGAGTTCGTGATGAAGGCGCTGTCGCCCGCCCGGGTGAAGGAGGTGCGCATCGACGAGGGCACCGGCACCGCCGAGGTGATCGTCCCCGACTACCAGCTGTCGCTCGCCATCGGGAAGGAAGGGCAGAACGCCCGCCTCGCCGCCCGCCTCACCGGCTGGCGCGTGGACATCAAGAGCGAGACGCAGCTGGCCGAGGAGGAGGCCTACGCCAACCAGGACTGGGCCGAGGGCGAGTGGGTCGAGAACGAGGCGGGAGAGATGGTGTGGAAGCCCGCGGAGGGCGGCGAGGGCCTCACCGCCGAGGCATGGTCGCACGGCGACGAGCCAACAGAGCCGCACGGCGACGAGCCAACAGAGCCGCACGGCGACGGGGTCAACGAGGCCGAGCCGCACGGCGACGAGGCCGACGAGGCCAAGCCGCCCGAGGCGGCCGAGCCCGAAGCGCCCGAGGCCGACGTCACCCCGACCGAGGTCCCCGCAACAGACAGTGAGGGGACGGCATAGGACAACCGCAGCGGACCTGCACCGGATGCCGGCGGGTCGGGCCGGCCGACGAGCTCGATCGGGTGGTCGCCCTGCCCGATGGTGGCCTTGCCTTCGGGCGGACGCTGCCCGGTCGGGGCGCATGGCTGTGCCGCGGGTCGCTCGCCTGCTTCGATACGGCGGTCCGCCGCCACGGGTTCGAGCGGGCGCTCCGCACGACCGTGGGGTCCGAGGCGCTGGCGTCGCTTCGTGCCACGCTGGTGAATCGTGCGAGGATGAGCACCCGGCGGAACGGCACGTAGTACGACAGCACGCAGTTAGGACGGCACGCAGTAGGACGGCACAAACTGAGACGGCATCGGGTCGACCACAACTCCGAGCACGGATGATGCGCATGTAGAGCAGACGATTCGAAGAGCATCGAAAGGACTGAGGCAGCACTTTGGCAGCGAGGATCCGGGTCTACGAGCTTGCACGCGAGCTCGGGCTCACCAACAAGGAGACGCTCGACCTCTGCGAATCGCTCGGGATCGGCGTGAAGAGCCACTCGTCGAGCATCGAGGACGCGCAGGCCGACCGGGTGCGGCGCAAGGCCGACCGCGACGGCCTGCGGCGAGAGGTGCAACCGGAGGAGCCCGTGCCGGCGAAGCGCGGAGCCAAGAAGGCGGCCGCCGCGGTCACGCCGCCCAAGCCGGACGACACCATCGCCGCCGAGGCTGCCGAGGCGCCGGCGGCGCGATCGCCGGAGCACGCGTCCCGCCTCGTCACCAGCCGCCCGCTGAGCGAGCAGCCCGATTACGACGCGCCCCGTCTCGTCCCCCCGACACCGCGTCCCGCGCCGGCGCCCCGGCCCGCGGCGGTCGCCCCCCCTGTCGTACCGCCCGCCGCCCCCGCGCCGGTCGCTCCCGCGGCGGCATCGCCCGCGCCGGCTGCCCCGGCGCCACCGAAGCCTCCCGTCGAGGCACAACCGTCGTCACCTCCGCCCGCAGCCCCGCCGCCGTTGCCCACCGCGCCGGCAGCCACTGGCGCGGCGCCCGCGACGGCGACACCTCCCGTCGGCCCCGCCCCTCCGGCTGAAGAGACGACACCCGCGGGGCCACCGCGCTCGTTGAGCGGCAAGCCCATCCCTCCGCCGCCCGGCGGTCCGCCGCGCTCGCAGAGCGGCAAGCCCATCCCGCCGCCGCCCGGAGCCGGAGGCCGCGGCGCGCCGCCGAGCGGCGCCCCGCGTCCAGGGGGCGTCGGTCGCCCCGGCGGTACCGGACGCCCGGCAGGCGCAGGGCGTCCCGGCTTCTCCACCGATCGCCCCGGCGGCGCGCCCTTCGGCCGACCGGGCGGCGGCCCGCCCGGTCGTGGCGGCCCGCCCGGTCGCGGCGGGCCCGGCGCCGGACGGCCCCGGCCGCAGCGGCGCAAGCGGCGGCGCCGGAGCCGCGAGGAGCTCGAGCCCACCCAGGCCACGAACTACACCCGCTCCGACGCGCCCGTCCCCGAGGGCGAGGTCGTCGTCGAGCGCGGGTCCACCGCCCAGGACGTCGGGCCCAAGCTGAACCGCACCGCGGCCGACGTCGTGCGCTTCCTACTGCAGCAGGGCGAGATGGTCACCGCCACGATGTCGCTGTCCGACGACATGATCGAGCTCTTCGCAGCCGAGATCGGTGCCGACGTCCTGCTCGTCGATCCCGGTCAGCAGCAGGAGCTCGAGCTGCTCACGCTGTTCGACGACAACGAGGAGGAGGACGAGGAAGCGCTGCGCGTCCGGCCTCCGGTCGTCACCGTGATGGGTCACGTCGACCACGGCAAGACGCTCCTGCTCGATCGCATCCGCCAGACCAACGTGGTGGCGAGCGAGGCGGGCGGCATCACGCAGCACATCGGTGCGTACCAGGCGGAGAAGGACGGCCGCCTCATCACGTTCATCGACACACCCGGCCACGAGGCGTTCACCGCCATGCGCGCACGCGGAGCCGACGCGACCGACATCGCGGTCCTCGTCGTCGCCGCCGACGACGGTGTGATGCCCCAGACGGTCGAGGCCATCAACCATGCACGCGCCGCCGACGTGCCCATCGTGGTCGCAGTCAACAAGATCGACCGCGACAACGCCGACCCGACCCGGGTGCTGCAGCAGCTCGCCGAGCAGGGGCTGCAGCCGGAGGCCTGGGGCGGCGACACGATCACGGTCGAGGTCTCCGCGCTGCAGAACCTGGGCATCGACGACCTGCTCGAGCAGATCCTCCTCGTGGCCGACTTCGAGGACCCGCCCATCATGGCCAACCCCGAAGGACCGGCCCGGGGCATCGTGCTCGAGGCCAACCTCGACGTCGGGCGGGGGCCGGTCGCGACCGTCCTCGTGGAGCGGGGGACGTTGCGCGTCGGCGACCCGGTCGTCGCAGGTGCCGCGTGGGGCACGGTGCGCGCCCTCATCGACTATGCGGGTGAGCAGATCAAGGAGGCCCCGCCGTCGATGCCCGTGCAGGTGCTCGGGCTCTCCGACGTGCCCGAGGCCGGCGACGAGCTGCGCGTCGCGCCCAACGGCAAGGTGGCCAAGACGGTGGCGGCGGCGCGCGAGCAGCGCTACCGCATGCGTGCGCGCCGGGGCGAGGCATCGGTGATCGGCACCGGCGTGAAGCTCGAGGACATCTTCGAGCAGATCCAGCGGGGCGAGGTCGCCACGCTCAACATGATCCTGAAGGCCGACGTCCAGGGCTCGCTGGAGGCGCTCACCGAGAGCCTCAAGAAGCTCGAGCGCGACGAGGTGAAGCTGTCGTTCGTGCACCGCGGCGTCGGCGGGATCACCGAGAACGACGTGCAGCTGGGCGCGGCCTCGAGCGCCACGATCATCGGGTTCAACGTGCGCCCGGATCGCAAGGCGCGGGCGCTGGCCGAGTCCGAGGGCGTCGAGGTCCGCACGTACCAGATCATCTACCAGGTGCTCGAGGACATCGAGAACGCCATGGTGGGCATGCTGAAGCCCGAGTTCGAAGAGGTCGTCACCGGCGAGGCCGAGGTGCGCGAGATCTTCCGGGTGCCGCGTGTGGGTGCGATCGCCGGCTGCTACGTGCGCAACGGCGTGATCACCCGCGGCTCGAAGGTGCGCTTCCTCCGCGAGGGCGTCATCATCTGGACGGGCACGATCACCTCGCTGAAGCGGTTCAAGGACGACGTGCGCGAGGTCCAGACCGGCTTCGAGTGCGGCATCGGGCTCTCCGACTTCCAGGATCTCAAGCCGGGCGACATCATCGAGCCGTACGAGGAGCGCGAGATACCGCGTACCTGAGATTCCGCGCACGTGAGGTCATGTGCACGTAGCCACGCTGCAGATCGAGCTGCACATCCCGACGAGTCATTCCCTCAAGGAGAAGCGGGCCGTCATCAAGCCGATCCTCGAGGGCGCCCGGCGCCGGTTCCAGGTGGCGGCCGCCGAGGTGGACCACCAGGGGAAGTGGCAGCGCGCATCGCTCGGCTTCGCGGTCGTCGGGGAGAGCGCGGGGCACGTGGCGGTCGTGCTCGACAAGGTGGAGCGGTTCGTGTGGTCGTTCCCCGAGATCGACGTGCTCGCGACCACGACCGAGCATGCCTGACCGCCGCTATCCCCGGACGGCGCGGGTGAACGAGCTCGTGCGCGAGGTCGTGGCCGAGGAGCTCGAGCGGATCGACGACGAGCGGCTCGAGCTGGTCACAGTGACGGGTGTCGACGTCGAGCCCGACCTGCGACGGGCCGTGGTGTGGTTCACGTCGTTGACCGAGAGCGTCGACGAGGTGCTGGCCGAGCACCGCGTGCGCCTCCAGGCCGCCATCGGGCGCCAGGTGCGGATGAAGCGCACGCCGGAGTTGGCGTTCCGTCCCGACCCTGCGATAACGACGGGTCGCCGGGTCGAAGACATACTGCGCGAACTGCAGGACACTGGTAGGGATGGGACGCAGGAAGATGGCAGCGACCGTGAGCTCTGAGGTCGATGGGCTCTGACGTCATGAGCTCCGACGTCGATGCCGCGGCGTCGGCGATCGAGGCCTGCGCCTCCATCGCCCTCGCGTGCCATGTGTCACCCGACGGCGACGCGCTGGGCTCGATGCTCGCGCTCCACCACCTGTGCCTCGCGGCCGGCAAGCGCTCGGTCGCGTCCTGGCCCGCGCCGTTCACGGTGGCGCCGCACTACGCCTACCTGCCGGGTCTCGACCTCACGACCAAGCCGGCCGACTTCCCGGCGGAGCCCGACCTGATGGTCACGTTCGACTGCGGTTCGCTCGGCCGGCTGGGCGAGCTGGCGGCGCCGGCGCGCGCCGCAGGCGCGCTCATCGTCGTCGACCATCACGTCACCAACGACCGCTACGGCTCGATCAACCTGGTGGACCCCGCCGCCGCCGCGTCTGCGGTCGTCGTGCGCCGGCTGGCGCGGCGACTCGGCTGGGCGCTCAACCGCGATGCGGCCATCTGCATCTACACCGGCCTGGTCACCGACACCGGGCGCTTCCAGTACTCCAACACGACCCCGGAGGTCTTCGAGCTGGCGGCCGAGCTGAGCACATTCGACCTGCCCATCGCGTCGATGTCGCGCCAGCTGTTCGAGCTGCACCGGTTCGCCTACCTGCAGTTGGTGGGCGTCGCCCTCGATCGGGCCGAGCTCGATCGCGAGCTCCGCCTGGTCGTCACGTGGGTCACCCAGGCCGATCTCGACCGCTTCGGCGTCGGGCTCGATGAGACCGAGGGCCTCATCGACCTGGTCCGCCGCACCGACGAGGCCGACGTCGCGTGCGTGCTCAAGGAGATGTCCGACGGCACGCGCGTGTCGCTGCGCTCGACGACCGACGTCGACGTGAGTGCGATCGCGAGCGCCTTCGGCGGTGGCGGACATCGGGCCGCGGCCGGCTTCACGTCCGACCGGCCCGCCTCCGAGCTGATGACCGAGATCAAAGCCGCGCTCGCGGCCGCGTGATCGCGACCCTCCACCGCGACCAGCTTCGAGCGGGGGTCGGGTGATCGACGGGCTGGTGGTCGTCGACAAGCCTGCGGGGTGGACGTCGCACGACGTCGTCGCTCGCTGCCGGCGCGTCTTCGGCCAGAAGCGGGTGGGGCACGCGGGCACGCTCGACCCCGGCGCGACCGGCGTGCTGCTGGTCGGCCTCGGTCAGGTGACTCGCCTGTTGCGGTTCGTCGCCGAGCTGGCGAAGTCGTACGAGGGTGAGATGGTGCTCGGGATCGAGACGACCACGCTCGACGACGAGGGCGACGTCGTCGTCGAGCACGAGATGCGCGACGTCGCCCTCGACGACGTGCGGTCGGCCGCGGCGCGCTTCGTCGGCGAGATCGATCAGGTGCCACCCATGGTGTCGGCGGTGAAGGTGGGCGGCCGGCGGCTGCACGAGCTGGCGCGGCAGGGCGTCGACGTCGAACGTCCGGCCCGGCGCGTGCGGGTCGACCGCTTCGACGTCGCCGACACCCCCGCCGCCAACGTCTACCGAATCGTCGTCGAATGCTCGTCCGGCACCTATGTGCGTGTGTTGGCCGCGGACGTGGGCCGGGCGCTCGGCGGCGGCGCGCACCTCCGGCACCTCCGGCGCACCGCGATCGGCGCCTTCGGGCTCGACCGTGCGCAGCCGCTCGACGCGATCGGCCCCGACTCGGTGCTGGCGCCCGCCGCGGTCGTCTCCCATCTGGAGCGCTGCATCGTCGACGCCGGCTTGGCGGCCGTCGTCGCCCACGGTCGGGTGCTCGGGCTCGAGGCGCTCGGCGCGGCCGGCGACGGCCCGTGGGCCGTGCTCGACGAGCGCGGCGCGCTTCTCGCCGTCTACGAGCGCTACGACGCGGACCGGGCCAAGCCCGCGGTCGTGCTCGCGCCCTCATCCTCCGATTCTCTGAACGATCCACGGAGCCAGAGGGACCCCGATCGTTCAGAGAACGAGGGGGCGGCCGGGAGCGGGGACACGGCCACAGCGGCCGGGAGCGGGGACGCAGTTGACCGGTAGCCTCCATCGCCGATGGAGGTGATCACCGACCTGCGCGCGTGCCCGGCGCTCGACCGCGGCACGGTCGTCACCATCGGGTTCTACGACGGTGTGCACCGCGGTCACCAGGCGCTCATCGGGCGCGTGCGCGAGCTGGCCGCGACACGCGGTTGCGCCACCGCGGTCGCCACGTTCGACCGTCATCCGGCGATGATCGTTCGGCCGAGCTCCGCGCCGCAGCTGCTCACCGACCTCGACCAGCGGATCGAGCTGCTCGCGGCGAGCGGCGTCGACTATTGCGTCGTGATCCACTTCGACGAGGCGCGCGCGGCCGAGCCCGCCGAGGAGTTCGTCACCGAGGTGCTCGTCGACTGCCTGGCCGCGCGCGCCGTCGCGGTCGGCGAGGACTTCCACTTCGGCCGCGGCCGCGGAGGCGACGTGGCCCTGTTGCAGCGGCTCGGTCCCCGGCACGGCTTCGACGTGGTGCCGTTCGGGTTGGTCGAGGGGGCCGGCCTCGTCGGGCCCGTCTCGTCGACTGCCATCCGCAAGCTGCTGGCCGCGGGCGAAGTGGAGGCCGCGGCCGATCTGCTCGGCCGCCCGCACGAGGTGCGCGGTGTCGTCGAGCGCGGCGACGGCCGCGGCCGCGAGCTCGGCTTCCCCACCGCCAACGTCGCCGTGCCCGCCGAGATCCTGCTGCCGGCCGACGGCATCTACGCGGGCTGGTACGAGAGGCCGTCGGGCGCGGTCCACGCGACCGCCATCTCGCTCGGACGCCGCCCCACGTTCTACGCGGACGCCGAGGCCTCGCTGCTCGAAGCCCACCTGCTCGACTTCGACGACCTCCTGTACGGCGAACGGGCTCGCGTCCGCTTCGTCCGCCGGCTGCGGGGCGAGGAGCGCTTCGAGTCGGTCGAGGCGCTCGTCGACCAGATGGGCCGCGACGTGGCCGCGGCGCGCCAGGCACTGGCGAGGTGAGGGCTGCGCGGGTCACGAAGGGCCGCGTCGTCATGGGGCTGCTGTTCTTCCCCCGCGGCGGCTCGGCCCAGGTGGCGCGCTATCTGGCCCCGTGCCTGGGCGATGCGGGCTGGACGGTCTCGCTCGTCACGGGGTCGCTCGGGCGCGACGGCGACGAGACCCATGCCGGCACCTTCTTCGCCGGCCTCGACGGCGTGCACGCGCTCGACTACTCCGATCCACACGTGCCCATGCACCCGTCGTTCGAGGACCGGCCCGGCGCCCCCGACCCCGTGCTCGCGCGGGTGCCGCCATCGGATGCGCAGCCCCTGGCCGCGCTCTGGGACGACCCGCTCGTCGCGGCCGGAGGTGACCACGCCACCCTGTTCCACCTCCACCACCTGACCCCCCAGCACGAAGCGGTGGTCCGCCGCTGGCCCGACGCGACGATCGTGGCCCACCTCCACGGCACCGAGCTGAAGTTCCTCGAGGCGGTCGAGCGCGCGCCCGATCGGTGGCCGCACGGGAGGTTCTGGTCGGAGCGCCTCCGGGCGATCGCGGCGCGTTGCGACCACCTCGTGGCGGTCAACCCGGAGGACACCGAGACCGCGGCCCGCCTGCTCGACGTCGATCCCGATCGGGTCACGCCGATCCCCAACGGCGTCGACATCGAGCGCTTCACCCCGCGAGAGGTCCCGCGGCGCGAACGGAGGGCGCGCCTTCGGCAATGGCTGGTCGACGATGCCCGCGGGCGCGATCCCTCCGGTGCCGTCGTGCGCTACTGCGACGCCGACCTCGAGGTGTTCGCAGCCGGCCCGACGCTGTTGTTCGTCGGGCGCTTCACCGACGCCAAGCGTGTCCCCCTCCTCATCCGCGCCTACGCCCGGGCGCGGTCGCGCTTCGACACGCCCGCGCCGCTGTTGGTGTGGGGAGGAGCCGCGGGCGAGTGGGAGGGGGAGCACCCGCACGCGGTGGCGCAGGAGGTCGGTGACGAGGGCGTCTTCTTCACCGGCTGGCGGGGGCACGACGACCTTCCCCTCGGCCTGGCACAGGCCGAGGTGCTCGTGATGCCGTCGGTGAACGACTCGTATCCGCAGACCCCGCTCGAAGCGATGGCCACAGGCCTCCCCGTCCTCGCGACCACGAGCGGAGGCTTCCCGACCATGATCAACACCGATGCCGCCCGACCCGACGGGTGGTTGGTACCGCCCGACGACGTGGATGCGCTCGCCGACGCGCTCGTCGACGCGGTGAACCGACCCGACGAGCGCGCCCGTCGCGCGACCAACGCCCTCGCGCACGCACGCTCGGTGTTCTCGTGGACGGGGCTCGTCCCGCGCTTCGAGGACGTGTACGCGCGGGCCCGCGTCAGGTCAGCCGCTCGCGCACGCTGACGTCGGGCTGCGTCTCCATCGCGCCGTCTCGACCCGCGGTCGCAGGCACGTCACCCGGGACGTTCGGCACGTCGACCTCTACCTCGAGCGTGCCGTGGTCCTCCTCCCAACGGACGACGTTGAGCACGCTCGCGTACACGAGCAGGCGGCCGAAGAACAGGAGCCATGCGAGCGTGGCGAAGACGATGCCCAGCGTCCCGTAGAGCGCCTGCGACGACGCGACGAGGCGCGGCACGTAGATCGAGCCCACCGCCTTCAGGATCTCGAAGCCCACCGCGCCGAACACGGCGCCGGGCACCAGTGCCTTCCATCCGACGTCGCGGTTGGTCAGCACCTTCATCGCCCACAGCCACAGCGCGAAGTTGACGGCGAGACCGGCGAGGATGCCGAGCGGCGCGAGGAGCCCGGGAAGGAAGTTGAGAACGGTCGTGATGCCGAACGACGCGGCGAAGATCACGAACGCGCCGCCCAGCCACACGAGGCCCCGGAGCTTGTCGCGCAGCCCCCGGCCCCGCACCTGCCAGGTCGCGTTGAACGCATATTGCAGCGCGCCGACCAGACCCAGCCCCGACCACAGGAGCCCGAGGAAGCCGACGACCGACGCCGCCCGGCGGCTGTGTTCCGCGGAGCTGATCGCCTTCTTCATGGTGGTGGCCGCGTCGCCGGTGAGCCCGAGGTTCTTCACCAGGTCGTTGGCCAGGCTGGGGTCGTTGGAGGACACGAAACCCACGACTGCGATGGCGACCAGCAGCAGAGGGAAGAGCGCGAGGAAGGCGGACAGGGTCACCGACGCCGCGAGCTGGTTGCCGTTGACGTCGCCCATGCGCACCTGCGTCCGCAGGGCGGTGCCGAACCACGGCCAGCGCTCGCCGAGGGGCCGCAGTTTCTCGAGCACGGCAAGGACCGTACCCCCCGAGGCGGTAACTTCCACTCGATGCCCCTGACGATCGACGAGATCGACCCTCGACGCATCCCTGCCCATGTCGGCTGCGTGATGGATGGCAACGGGCGCTGGGCGCAGAAGCGGCGGCTGCCCCGGACGGAAGGGCACGCGGCGGGGGAGGAGGCGCTGTTCGACACCGTCGAGGGCGCGCTCGACCTCGGCATCAAGTGGCTCACGGTCTACGCGTTCTCGACCGAGAACTGGCGGCGCCCGGCCGACGAGGTGCGCTTCCTCATGCAGTTCAACGAGTCGATCCTCGTGCGGCGGCGCGACGAGCTCAACGACCGCGACGTGCGCATCCGGTTCGTGGGCCGGCGCGACTGGCGCGTACCCAAGCGGCTGGTCCGTCGGATGGACGAGGCGTTCTCGCTCACGGCCGGCAACCGCACGATGACCCTCACCATCGCGTTCAACTACGGCGGCCGCGCCGAGATCGTCGACGCCGTGCGCGCGCTGGTGGCCTCCGGCACCACGGCCGACAAGATCGACGAGCGCGCCATTCGACGCCATCTCTACGACCCCGAGATGCCCGATCCCGATCTCGTCGTTCGCACGTCGGGCGAGTACCGCATCTCCAACTTCCTGCTCTGGGAGCTGGCCTACAGCGAGCTGGTGTTCACCGACGTGCTCTGGCCCGACTTCCGGCGCGAGCATCTGTTCGAGGCGGTGCGTGAGTTCCAGCGGCGCGACCGTCGCTACGGCGGGGTCGACGGGTAGCCGCGTGGGCCTCTACCGCGACCAGGGAGTCGTGCTGCGCTCCATCCGGCTCGGTGAGGCCGATCGGATCGTCTCGTTCATCACCGAGGGACGGGGCAAGGTCCGCGCCGTCGCCAAGGGCGTGCGCAAGACGAAGAGCCGCTTCGGTGCCCGGCTCGAGCCTACGGTGCACGTGTCGCTGCTGCTCTACGAGGGACGCGAGCTCGACATCGTCACGCAGGCCGAGGCCATCGACCACTTCCGTGCCGTCCGCGAGGACCTCGACCGCCTGACGCGGGCCACGCAGATGCTGGAGGCCGTCGACCAGGTGGCCCAGGAGCGCCACGCCAACGTGGCCCTCTACCAGATGCTCGTCGGCGCCCTGCGTGCGCTGGCAGCCCACGACGCGCCGCTCATCGTGCCCGCGTTCTTCTGGAAGCTGCTCTCGCTCGAGGGCTTCCACCCAGTGCTCGAGACGTGCGCGACCTGTGGCGCCACCGACGATCTCGTGGCCTTCGACCTGAGTCAGGGAGGCGTGCTGTGCAGCACATGTGGGCGGGGGGCCCTTCCGCTGGGCCCCGGCTCACTCGACCTGCTCCGTCGCATCCTCGGGGGCGGGCTCGCCCCCGCCCTCAACGAGCCCGCGGGCCCCGCCACCGACGAGATCGCCCACCTCGCGACCCGGGCCCTCGAGCACCATCTGGAGCGGCGGCTGCGCTCGATGGCGTTGCTCGATCGCGGCTGACGCTCTGTGCTCGCGTGACCCGGCCCGCCGGGTGCCTCAGCCCTTCGGCGGGGTGGTCGTGCTCGTGGTCGTTGTGCTCGTCGTCGTCGTAGTGGTGGTGGTCGGCGAGCTCCCGGGCGCCCCGCCGCCGGCGGCCATCTCGGTCTCCGGCGGGCACGGCTGGAAGAGGAGGGCGCCCTTCCACGGCGCGGGCGGCCCGCACCGATCGGCGCACCGCGAGAACGCGGCGACGAGCCCGATCCCGGGCGGCACCTGCACGACGTACTGACGCTGGTCGCCGGCACCCAGCGTCTGCACCGTGCCCTTCACGTTGAGCGCGTCGAGCAGCTCCGGGGTCGCCGGAGCCCAGTCGGGATAGACGTCGAGGCAGTCCGGACGCTTCGGCTCGAGGCCGGCGCCCTCCGGGGCTTTCTCGGGTGCGACGAACGCCCCGCCGTCGCCGAACGGCTCGTAGCGGGCGGCATAGACCGTCCCGGCCGAGCCGAACAGGAAGTCGAGGTGCGCGATCGCCTGGCCGGCGGGCGGGAACGGCGGGCGCTCCTCGGGAGAGGTGGTGGTCGTCACCACCGACGGCGGCATCTTCTCGGCGATGGTCGGCGGCGGAGGCTTCTCGGTTCCCGCGTCGGCGGCGGCGGCGCGCAGGTCGAGGGACTGGATCACCGGTGACGCCCAGAGGAGGGTGCCGCCGGCGATCGCGCCGCGCTTGAGCAGGTCCCGCCGCGTGGAACCGCCGCTTTTGTGGTGATTATCCATTGTCTCGAGCCATGCTCGGCGACCCTGCGGCCGCCACGCCCCTCCGTCGCGCCCCGGCCGACTACGCACCGTAGGATACCCGCTCCGGCTCCGCGGCCGGGCGTCGGGCGTCCGCGCAGCCCGAGCGGTCGAAACCGGGGGGGCGATCCGGAGCGTCGGGGTTACGCTCGCCCAGATGCCCGACCTCTTCGAGAACATCGTCAACCTGGCCAAGCGTCGGGGCTTCGTGTTCCCGTCGAGCGAGATCTACGGCGGCTTCCGGTCGACCTACGACTACGGGCCCCTCGGCGTCCTCATGAAGCGCAACCTGATGGACGCGTGGTGGCGGGCCATGGTGCAAGAGCGCGACGACATCGTCGGCCTCGACGCCGCCATCCTCATGGCCCCCCGGGTGTGGGAGGCGTCCGGCCACCTGGCCACCTTCACCGATCCGCTCGTCGACTGTCGCAACTGCAAGTCGCGCTGGCGGGAGGACGAGCTGGTCGACGGTGCGTGCCTCCACTGCGGCTCCACCGACCTCACACCGGCGCGCGCCTTCAACCTCATGTTCAAGACGCACGTGGGGCCGGTGGAGGACGATGCGTCGGTGACCTACCTGCGGCCCGAGACCGCGCAGGGCATCTTCGTCAACTTCGCCAACGTCCTGCAGACGACCCGCAAGAAGCCGCCGTTCGGCATCGCCCAGCAGGGCAAGTCGTTCCGCAACGAGATCACGCCGGGCAACTTCATCTTCCGCACGCGCGAGTTCGAGCAGATGGAGATGGAGTACTTCGTGCCCCCCGATGAGGGGCCCAAGTGGTTCGAGTACTGGTGTGCGGAGCGGCTTCGCTGGTACACCGACCTCGGCATCCCGGCCGAGCAGCTGCGTCTGCGACCACACGACCCCGACGAGCTGAGCCACTACTCCGCGGGCACGGCCGACGTCGAGTTCCTCTATCCCTGGGGTTGGGGCGAGCTCGAGGGCATCGCGAACCGCACCGACTACGACCTCAAGAGGCACGCCGAGTTCTCGGGCGAGCGGCTCGAGTACTTCGACCAGAAGTCGGGCGAACGCTATGTGCCGCACGTGATCGAGCCCGCGGCCGGCGTGGGCCGGCCCCTGATGGCCTTCCTCATGGCTGCATACGACGAGGACACGGTGAACGACGAGACGCGCCTCGTGCTGCGACTCCACAAGCGGCTGGCGCCCTTCAAGGCGGCGGTGCTGCCGTTGTCGAAGAACGAGCGGCTGGTGCCGACCGCGCGGGAGGTGTTCGACATCCTCAAGCCGCACTTCATGTGCGACTACGACGAGACGCAGGCGATCGGTCGGCGCTACCGGCGCCAGGACGAGATCGGCACGCCGTACTGCGTCACCGTCGACTTCGACAGCATCGACGACCGGGCGGTCACGGTGCGCGAGCGCGATTCGATGGCCCAGGACCGCGTCTCGATCGACAAGCTCGTCGAGCACCTGCGCGAGAAGCTGTCGTGACGCTCGAGCGGGCGCTCGACGTCCTGCTCGACGACGACCTCGAACCGATCGTGGAGATGGTGCTCTACCGCGACCACGGCGGCCGCGGCCACGGCGGCTACGAGGCCCGGGCGGCCGACGGCCGGGTGCGGTTCCGGCGCCACGACGAGGGCCACGGTTGGCGCTTCGAGGTCGAGGCGGTCGAGGGGCGCAACCCGCTCGGCGACCGGGCGGTCGACCGCTTCGTGGGTGTCGACGCCGAGCGCGCCGCTCCCTTCCCGCACCGCACCCGGAACGCCTACCCCTTCGCCTACGAGATGGTGGCCCAACTCTTCGACGCGCCATCGCCACCCGACGTCTGCGTGATCCACACGGCCGCGCACAACTGGGAGGACGCGGGCGGCCACCGCGGGGAACACGGCTCGCTCGACGCCGTGCAGTCGCGGGCGCCGTTCATCATCGGCGGCGCCGGGGTGCGCGCGTTGGGGAGAATCCCGCGCGCCTGCCGGCTGGTCGATGTGGCGCCGACCGTGCTTCAGCTGCTCGGCGCGGCTCCGGTGCCCGTGGGCCTGGGCATCAACGGGTCGCCCCGCGCCGACGCCCTCCTGCGGCGCCAGGACGGCGAGCCGCAGCTCGACGTGATCGACCCGTCGGCGACCAGGCCGCGCACGGTCGTGGGTTTCCTGCTCGACGGGGCCAACCCCAACGTGCTGTACGGCATGGCCGAGGCGGGTGAGGCGCCCAACGTGGCCCGGCTCATGGCGATGGGCACCACGTTCGGTCACGGCGCGGTCGCGTCGCTGCCGACGGTCACGCTCGCCAACCACACCGCCATCCTCACGGGCGCCCATCCCGGGCATCACGAGATCCTTCACAACGCGTGGTACGACCGGGCCGGCGGCCGGCAGGTCATCACGAACTCACCGGCGACGTGGGCGACTGCGATGAGATGGCTCGGGAGCGGCGTCGACACGATCCATTCCGCGGTCCGCCGCACCTGGCCCGACGACCTGTCGGTGTCGATCAACGAGCCGTGCGACGCGTTCGCCTCGTGGTCCACGTTCGAGGTCCTGCGCAGGGGCGAGACGATCGCGCGCCCACCGGCGCCCGACGAGCTCCCCAACGCCACCCAGCGCTTCGTGCGTCCCTTCAAGGACTACCGCTGGTCGTCGCGCATCGACCACACCAGCGTCGAGCAGGCGGTGGGCATCTGGAGCGGGCGCTACCGGGGCGTCGAGATGCCCAGGCCGCGGTTCATGTGGGTGAACTTCACCTTGACCGACGCCGCGTTCCACGAGGGCGGGCCTCACTCCGAAGTGGCCGCCGCATCGGTGCGAGACACCGACGCGCGCCTCGGCGAGGTGCTCGCGGCCGTCGAACGGGCCGGGGCGATGGACAGCACCGCCTTCTTCCTCGTGGCCGACCACGGCATGGAGGAGACCAACCCCGAGGTGCGCGGCGACTGGGGCGACGCCCTCCGCGCCGCCGGGATCGGCTTCCGCGACGAAGCCTTCGGCTTCATCTACCTGGTTTAGGCTCACGGGCCGTGACCTACGTCTACGGCTTCGATCACAAGCACCGCGAGCCCCCCATGAGCATGAAGGACCTGCTCGGCGGGAAGGGCGCGAACCTGGCCGAGATGACCTCCGTGCTCGGTCTGCCGGTGCCGCCGGGGTTCACGATCACCACCGACGCGTGCCGCGATCACATGCGGGAGGGCTGGCCCCGAGGCCTCGACGCCGAGGTCGCGAAGCACGTGAAGGCGCTGGAGAAGGCCATGGGCAAGCACCTCGGCGACCCCGGCGACCCGTTGCTCGTGAGCGTGCGCTCGGGCGCGAAGTTCTCCATGCCCGGGATGATGGACACCGTCCTCAACCTCGGCCTCAACGACGACTCGGTCGAGGGGCTGGCCAAGCAGACGAGCGACGAGCGGTTCGCCTACGACTCCTATCGGCGCTTCGTGGCGATGTACGGGCGCATCGTGCTCGAGATCCCCGGCGACGAGTTCGAGGAGGCCTTCGAGGCTGCAAAGCAGCTGGCGAACACGACGAACGACGCCGAGGTGCCGCCCGACCTGCTCCGCTACCTCGTCCGGTCCTACAAGCAGGTCGTCGAGCGCCACACCGGCGAGCCCTTCCCGCAGGACCCGCACGACCAGCTGCGCGGCGCGATCGAAGCCGTGTTCCGCTCGTGGGACGGCGCCCGTGCCCGCGCCTACCGGATCCGCGAGCGCATTCCCCACGATCTCGGCACCGCGGTCAACGTGCAGACGATGGTGTTCGGCAACCGTGACGACAACTCGGGCACAGGCGTGGGCTTCACCCGCGACCCCGCGACCGGCGCGCAGGGCGCCTATGGCGACTTCCTCGTCAACGCCCAGGGCGAGGACGTCGTGGCGGGCATCCGCAACACCGAGCCGCTCTCCGCGCTCGAGTCGCGTTTCCCGAAGATCTACAAGCAGCTCATGGGCATCTTCGACAAGCTCGAGGCCCACTACCGCGACATGTGCGACACCGAGTTCACCATCGAGCAGGGCAAGCTCTGGATGTTGCAGACGCGCGTCGGCAAGCGCACCGGGGTCGCCGCGCTGAAGATGGCGGTCGACATGACCAAGGGCCGCAAGTGGCACCTCACCCACGATGAGGCCGTGCAGCGCGTCAACGCCGAGCACCTCGACCAGGTGCTCCACCCCCAGTTCAAGGACAAGGACCTCAAGGTGCTGGCGAAGGGGCTCGCCGCGTCGCCGGGTGCGGCGGTGGGCAAGGCGTACTTCACGGCCGACGGCTGCGTCGACGCCGTAGATCGCGGCGAGCGGGTCATCCTCGTCCGCAGCGAGACCTCACCCGAGGACGTGCACGGCATGTCGGTGGCCGAAGGCATCCTCACCGCGCGCGGCGGGCTCGTCAGCCATGCGGCGGTGGTGGCCCGCGGCTGGGGGAAGCCGGCGGTCGTCGGGGCGGAGAAGATCCGCATCACGGGCGGAAGCTTCGCCGTCGCCGGGGTCACCGTCCGCGAGGGTGATGTCCTGTCGATCAACGGCACCACCGGCGAGGTCGTGCTCGGCGAGGTCGCGCTGTCGGCGGGCGAGGCGCCGAAGGAGTTCGACGTGATCCTCGGCTGGGCCGACCGCATCCGCGAGGGGAAGCTCGCGGTGCGGGCCAACGCCGACAACGGTCCCGACGCGGCCAACGCCCGCAAGTTCGGTGCCGAGGGCATCGGCCTGTGCCGGACCGAGCACATGTTCCTCGGCGACGACCGGTTGCCGATCGTGCGCCGCATGATCCTCGCCGACACCCCCGAGACCGAGGAAGCCGCACTCGAGGAGCTGCGCGTCGCGCAGCGGGCCGATTTCATCGAGATCCTCGAAGCGATGGACGGGCTGCCCGTCACCGTCCGCCTGCTCGACCCTCCGTTGCACGAGTTCCTGCCCGACACCGAGGAGCTCGCCGTCAAGGCGGCGACGACCGGGCTCAGCGCCGAGGAGCAGAAGCTCTACGACGCCGCCCGCGAGTGGCACGAGTTCAACCCCATGCTCGGGACGCGCGGCGTGCGTCTGGGCGTGGTCAAGCCGGGCCTCTACGCGATGCAGGTGCGCGCGCTCATGGAGGCCGCCGCCGAGCGGGTGAGGGTCGGGGGCACGCCGGTCGTGGAGATCATGATCCCGCTCACCGTCACCCGCGAGGAGATGCGCCTGGCGCGCGCCTGGGTGGAGGACGCCATCGCGCAAGCCTTGGCCGCCACGAGCGGCGAGAGGGCGAGGACCGGCGCCAAGAAGCCGGTCGACGTCATCATCGGCACCATGATCGAGACTCCTCGGGCTGCGCTCCGCGCCGACGAGATCGCAGAGGTGTCCGACTTCTTCTCCTTCGGCACCAACGACCTCACGCAGATGACGTTCGGCTTCAGCCGCGACGACGTCGAGGGCCGCATGATGTCGGCCTACCTCGAGCAGGGCTTGCTGAAGCGCAACCCGTTCGAGACCATCGACCCGACCGGCGTGGGCGAGCTCGTGCGCATCGGCTCCGACCGGGGTCGCAGCACCAACCCCGAGCTGAAGCTCGGCGTCTGCGGTGAGCACGGCGGTGACCCCGAGTCGATCGCGCTGTTCTACGACGCGGGTCTCGACTACGTGTCCTGCTCGCCGTTCCGCGTGCCCATCGCACGACTTGCGGCTGCCCAGTGCGTGCTGGCGGGGTGAGCGAGAGCCAGCCGGGGATGCAGCCCGCCGACATCGCCGGGTTGGTCGAGGTGAGCGATCCCCGCGTCTCGCCCGACGGCCGCACCATTGCCTTCGTCGTGACGACCGTCGACCTCGAGGCCAACCGGTACCGCGGTCCCGCCCCGGCCCTTCACCGCAGGCGAGCATCGCGACGGCCGCCCCCGCTGGTCACCCGACGGACGGGAGCTGGCCTTCGTCTCCCATCGGGAAGGGCAGGGGAGCGAGCTCTACGTCCTGCCCGTCACCGGTGGAGGCGAGCTGCGCAGAGCGGCGTCGTGGCCCGAGGAGATCGAGGAGCTGGCCTGGTCGCCCGACGGCCGGCGCCTCGCGTTCACCGCCCGTCAGCGCGACGACGACCGCGGTGGCTCGAAACCGGGCGGCGACACCAATGAAGGGCAGACGAAGGACAGGGACGACAGGGACCTTCCTCCCCGCCGCATCGACCGGCTGGCCTACCGCTACGACGGCACCGGCTGGACGTGTGATCGCCCGCGTCACCTCTTCACCGTGCGGGCCGACGGCAGCGGCCCCCCGACCGCCGTCACGAGCGGGCCGTTCGACCATGCGGGGGCCGCGTGGTCACCTGACGGCGACGCGCTGGCCTTCTCGGGCGGCCGGCACGACACCTGGGACCGCGACCGGGCCGTCGACCTGTTCACGGTCGGTGCCGCCGGGGGCGAGCCCCGACGGCTCACGGCCACCGGGCCGACCTTCCGCGGCCCGTCCTGGTCGCCCGACGGCTCGACGATCGCGTTCGTGTGGGGTGACCCCCGCTCGATCCCGCGCAGCACGCAGGTCGGCGCGGTGGATCGCAACGGCGGCGACCACCGATTGCTCACGTCGGCCCTCGACCGCAACTGTGCACCCATCCTGGTCGCCGCTCGCGAACCGGTGTGGGACGGCGAGGATCTCCTCTTCCAGGTCGAGGACTCGGGCAACCTGCACCTCTACCGTGTCGATGCCGGCGGCGCGGGGAAGCCCGAGCTGGTGCTCGGAGGCGACCGGTGGATCACCGGGTTCGACCTCGCCGGCGACACGCTCGCGTTCTGCGCGTCGACACCGACCGCGCCGTCAGAGCTGTTCGTGCTCGCCGGCGACGACGAGCGCCGGCTCACCCATCTCGGCCACGATCCGTTGGCGGGGCCGGCGTTGGCGGCGCCCGAGCGCTTCACCGCGACCGCGCCCGACGGGACGGAGGTGGAGGCGTGGGTGATGCGGCCGGCCGGGCTCGAGGTCGGTCACCGCTACCCGACGCTCCTGAACGTCCACGGCGGTCCGTTCGCCCAGTACGGCAACCATCTCTTCGACGAGTTCCAGATCCAGTCCGCGGCGGGATACGTCGTCCTCTATGCAAACCCGAGGGGCTCGTCGGGGTACGGCGACGCGTGGGGCCGCGCCATCCGCGGTCCCAACGTCGACGAGGATCCCGGCTCGGGCTGGGGTGGCGTCGACTACGACGACGTCATGGCGGTTGTCGACGAAGCGGTTGCCCGGTTCGACTTCGTCGACCCCGACCGCCTGGGAGTGCTGGGCGGCTCGTACGGCGGCTTCATGACTTCGTGGATCATCGGCCACACCGATCGCTTCAAGGCCGCTTGCTCGGAGCGCGCGGTCAACGACATGCGCACGATGTCGTGGACCTCCGACATCGGCACGTACTTCCAGAAGGGATACGTCGGGCGCTCGCACCTCGAGGATCCCGACGAGTACGCGCGTCAGTCGCCGGTGACCTATGTCGACGCCATCCACACGCCGCTGCTGATCCTGCACTCCGAGAACGACCTGCGCTGCCCGATCGAACAGGCCGAACAGCTCTTCGTGGCGCTCAAGCTCCTCGACCGCACCGTGGAGTTCGTGCGGTTCCCGGGCGAGGGCCACGAGCTGTCGCGCTCGGGCGCGCCACGCCACCGCGTGCAGCGGGCCGAGATCGTGCTCGAGTTCTTCGCCCGCCATCTGCAGTCGACATAGCGCGCCGCCCGCGGGCGCCCGCCGACAACGGCGGGAGGCGGAGTCGGGAGGCGGAGTCGGGCGGGTGTGGATGCGTTGGTGGCGGGCTCGACTACCGTCCCTGGTGTGGGCATCCTCGTCGATGACATCGCCCGGGTGCGGGCCGCCGTCGACTTCGTCCAGGTCGCCGGCGAGCACATCGCCCTGCGCAAGGTGGGGCGACGCTGGGTCGGACTGTGCCCCTTCCACGCGGAGAAGACCCCGTCGTTCTCCGTCAACGCCGAGGAGGGCCTCTACTACTGCTTCGGGTGCCAGGCCAGCGGCGACGTCATCACCTTTGTGCGCGAGGTCGAGCACCTCGATTTCGCGGAGGCGGTCGAGCGGCTCGCGGGACGTACGGGCATCCAGCTGCGCTATGACAACGCGGCCACCTCGCGCGACCGGCAACGCCGAGCGCGTCTGGTCGAGGCGATGGCAGCCGCCGTGCAGTGGTACCACGAGCGGCTGCTCCACGCGCCCGACGCGGCCCCGGCGCGCGCGTATCTCCGGTCGCGCGGTTACGACGGCGAGGTCGTCCGCGCGTACCAGCTCGGGTGGGCGCCGGACGACTGGGATGCGCTCGTGCGCGCGCTCCGACTTCCCGACGACGTCCTGCGCGACACCGGGCTCGGGTTCCTCAACCGGCGCAACCGCGTGCAGGACGCGTTCCGCAGCCGGGTCATGTTCCCGATCTTCCGCGCCGACGGCGACCCCGTCGCGTTCGGCGGACGCGCCATGCCCGGGAGCGACGGTCCGAAGTACAAGAACTCGCCGGAGACGCCCATCTACTCGAAGAGTCGCGTGCTCTACGGTCTCAACTGGGCGAAGAACGACGTCGTGCGTGCGGGCGAGGTCGTGGTGTGTGAGGGCTACACCGACGTCATCGCGTTCGCGCGAGCCAACCTCCCACGCGCGGTGGCCACGTGCGGGACGGCTCTGGCCGACGAGCACTTCCGCATCCTGAAGAACTTCGCTCGGCGCGTGGTGCTCGCCTACGACGCCGATGCCGCGGGACAGGCCGCGGCCGAGCGGTTCTACGAGTGGGAGCGCCTCTACGAGATCGATATCGCGGTCGCCCAGCTCCCGTCCGGCACCGACCCGGCCGACCTCGGCGCGCGTGACCCCGACGCCCTCCGAGTCGCGATCGAAGAGGCGCGCCCGTTCCTCGCGTTCCGCGTCGAGCGCGCGCTGGCCTCGGCCGATCTGCGCTCACCCGAGGGTCGAGCGCGCGCCGCGCAGTCCGCAGTCACCGTGGTGCGCGAGCACCCCAACGAGCTCGTGCGCGATCAGTACCTGATGCAGATCGCCGATCGTTGTCGCATCGAGCCCGACCGCCTCCGCGCCATCCTTCAGGTGCCCGCGTCACGCCCTTTGGAGTCACGCGCTTCGGTCATCCGAACGACACCGTCGCGTCAGCGCGAAAGAGTCGGGCCCGAGACCGAGGCGATCAAGGTGGCGGTGCACCGACCGCAAGCAGTTGTCGACCGTCTGCACGAGGTGCTGTTCTCCGACGAGGTCCATCTGAGCGCGTTCCGCGCGTTGCAGGCGGCGACCACGCTGCACGATGCGATCGAGGCAGCCGACCCCGAGGCTGCGGAGCTGCTCCAGCGGCTCGCGGTCGAGGAGACCGACGCAGATGCCGACGACGTCGTCGTCCGCTTGGCCGACGAGGCCGGCGGCCGCGCGCTGGCCGAGTTGCAGGCTGCGGTACGCGAGGGATCGGGCGACTGGACCGAGCATTCTCACTCGATCGAATGGCTCAAGCTGACCCGTGAGGAGCTACGCGAGCCCACGACGGCCGTCGATGCCAGCGTCAGGTTGGTACGCTGGCTCGTCGATCGGTTCGAGGTGGAGGAATGAGTCAGAGCATCCCAACGCTGTCCGTACCGGCTGGTGTGTCCGCTGAGGACTTCACCCGCCTGGTCGAGAAGGGCAAGCGCCATGGTTCGCTCACGCCCGACGAAGTCATGAAGGTGCTCGAGCGGGTCGAGCTCAGTCATGACCTGATCGACAACATCCGCGGTCGGCTCGCCGCAGAGGGCATCAGATTCGACGAGGTGAGCGACGTCGTCGTCGATGAGGACGACGAAGCGATAGCAGGCGCGGTCGCGGCTGCCAACGGACGCCCTGCCGCGGTCAGGTCGGCTCCGCGCCCGATCACCACGCGCGCAACCGACACCGATGCTATGCGCGGGCGCGACGCGCGCGACGAGCGCGCCGCCGGTCCGTCATCCGACCCTGTCCGCATGTACCTGAAGGAGATCGGCAAGGTCCCGCTGCTCACCGGCGCCCAGGAGGTTCGCCTGGCGAAGCGCATCGAGGCCGGTCTCGCCGCAGTGCACCGGATCGCCCAGCTCGAGGACGACTACGGCGACTGCTCGCTGATACCCGACGCCGAGCTGCTGCCGCTCGAGGCGCGTGTTCACGACGGCTTCCACGCCAAGCGGGAGCTCATCGAGGCCAACCTCCGGCTGGTGGTGTCCATCGCGAAGCGCTACCTCGGACGCGGGTTGCTGTTCCTCGACCTGATCCAGGAGGGCAACCTCGGCCTCATCCGGGCCGTCGAGAAGTTCGACTACACCAAAGGGTTCAAGTTCTCGACCTACGCCACGTGGTGGATCCGGCAGGCCATCACGCGCGCGATCGCCGATCAGGCGCGCACCATCCGCATCCCCGTGCACATGGTCGAGACGATCAACAAGGTGTTACGCGTGCAGCGTCAGATGCTGCAGGAGCTGGGCCGCGAGCCGAGCGTCGAGGAGCTGGCCGACAAGGTGCAGATGACGCCGGCGCGCGTCCGCGAGATCCAACGGATCGCGCAGGAGCCGGTCTCGCTGGAGACGCCCGTGGGCGAGGAGGACGACAGCCACCTCGGCGACTTCATCGAAGATCAGCAGGCGGTGGCGCCGGCCGAAGCGGCGGCGCGCGCGTTGCTCAACGAGGCGGTAGGCGAGGCGCTCGACGAGCTCACAGATCGCGAGCGCCAGGTGGTGCGTCTGCGGTTCGGGCTCGAGGACGGACAGGCGCGCACGCTCGAAGAGGTGGGCAAGGAGTTCGGGGTGACGCGCGAGCGCATTCGCCAGATCGAGGCGAAGACGCTCGCCAAGTTGCGCCACCCCATCCGCAGCCAGCGGCTGCGCGACTACCTCGACGAGAGCTGATCAGCCGATCGGCTCAGCTCGTCGGGCCGGGTGAGCTCGAGCCGTTTCCGATCTTGCTCTCGACTGCGTCCCGGGCCCGCTCGACACCGAGGTCGACGACCGCCTTCGCCTTACCCGTGGCCGTCTCGTACGCCGCGGTGCGCCGGACCCTCATGAGCGTGCGGTGGATCTGCTCGTAGCGCTCCCGGCCCGCCATCGTGCCGAGGTAGTAGCCGGCCGCGAACCCGAGCAGTAGCCCTAGTCGGAATCTCATGGGCCCTGTCATACCCCCTGGGCACGACCATGACCAAGGGTTACCCGAAGAAAGCTGCCGAAGAGGAACATCAGCGCCTCCACGGAGCGCGCTGGCCCCCGCACCTGCGCTGTTATCGTGCGCTGTCAGTCCGGGGTAGCTCAATCGGCAGAGCGACGGCCTGTTAAGCCGCTGGTTGCGAGTTCGAGTCTCGCCCCCGGAGCTGCCACTACCGTTCCTCCGTTGCGGGCCCGTAGCTCAGTGGTCAGAGCGGGGGACTCATAATCCTCTGGTCGGAGGTTCGATCCCTCCCGGGCCCACTCCCGGCGCGCTCGGCGCCTGGCGCGCGATAGTGAAATCGCCGCGGGGCGTTATCCTGGGTGTCGTGGACCTGGGACCTCCGGAGCTGCTCATCGTGCTCGCCTTGGCGCTCTTGATGTTCGGGAGCAAGAAGCTCCCCGAACTCGCCCGGTCGCTCGGGTCGGCCAAGCGGGAGTTCGCGAAGGGAGTTCGTGAAGAAAGCGAAACGCCGGCGCCTTCACCGGATCCAGAGGAAAAGATCACGATGACCCGCGCCGAGCTCGATCGGCTCATCGCAGCGCGGGAGTCGCAGTCCCGCAACGACCCCTCGTCTCCGACCTGACCCTCGTCGCGGGCTGACTCGAACGAACGGTGTCTCGTGGGTGCGACCCGCGAATCACGGCACCAGTTGAATCGTCCCTCCCTGCCCTTCCGCTGCCGCCGCACTTGAGCGGCCGTACGGTGACAACATTGGCTTGGGCTGGGTGAGGGGGACGTGACGGTGGCCCGGGGTGGACGCAAGCGGACGGTGAGGGCCCTGGCGGCGGTCGCCATCGTCCTGATGGGCGTGTTTCCGGCGACGGTCCTGGGAGACGCGCAGCGGGTGCGACCGGCGAGCGCAGCCGACGACGTCGTCGACTGCGGCGCGGTGCCCCATCCCAAGTGCAACATCGTGCAGATCCTCACGGACGACCAGACGATGGGCACCCTCGCCGATCTGCTCGATCCGGTCGGCAAGCCCGCCACCGGTTCCTTCGCCAGCTTGCCCGGTCTCGCGGCGATCTCGGGGATGCCCTACCTGGGCAGCCGTCCCGACGGCTCGTGGGTGGAGTTCAAGAACAACTACATCAACACCTCGCTGTGCTGCCCCGCTCGGGCCAGCTTCCTCACCGGTGAGTACAACCACCACAACGGTGTCACCAACAACAAGCAGGGCTTCGTGCTCGACGACACGCTCACGGTGAACAACTGGCTGCACGGCGCGGGCTACAAGACCGGGCTGATCGGCAAGTACCTCAACCTCTACCCGTTCGGCCGCACCCAGTTGATCGGCGGCGTCGCCAAGCCCTACGTGCCCCCCAACTGGGACCGATGGCTCGCGTTCCAATCCGACGAGAACGCCCCCGGAGACAACCGGTACTACAACTACACGCTGATCGATCAGGATCACAACGTGGTGAGCCGTTCGTGCCCCGACGCCCCCCCGCTGGCCCGCGACGACCCGAACAACTGCTACTCCACCGACGTGCTCGCAACGGCCGCGGTCGACTTCGTCAACTTCGCGCCCAGCGGCCCGCACAACTCGGCCCTGCAGAGCTGCACCGTGGCGAACGGCGAGGCCTGCCCCCCGTCACCCGTGCCCGCCTCGCGCCACATCCCCGAGACCCCACCGCCGACGCTGCCCGAGTCGCCGAACTTCAACGAGGGCGGCAATCCCGACGGGTCGAGGAACACCGACTCCTACGACAAGCCGCAGTGGCTCGACTCGCTCCCGCCGCTCGTGAAGCGCAACGCGTTCCAGCAGGTCACCAGCAACACGCCCGGACTCAACCCGCAGGTGGGCGAGTACGACGCCGACCGGGTCCGCGTGAACGCACAACTCACGCTCAAGTCGCTCGACGAGGCCGTCCAGGAGCTGGTGGCCGCGCTCAAGGCGCAGCAGGTCTTCAACCGCACGATCATCGTGTTCACGAGCGACAACGGCTACGCCTACGGGTCCCACAAGCTGGGCCAGAGCGAGCCGACGCGCAAGGACTGCCAGTACGAGGAGTGCTCCCATGTTCCTCTTCTCATCCGATACCCGGGCGGCCCGAATCGCACCGAGAACCGCCTGACCAGCAATGTCGACCTGGCCCCGACCTACGCGCGCTTCGCCGGCGTCCTCGACGCCTTCAAGGACCGCGGTCGCGACGGCGCCAACCTCTACCAGCTCATCGTGGGCAGCTCCGCCCCCAGCTGGCGCAAGCAGGTGCTCATCGAGTCGCGGTTCAACAACGTGGGAGGCCCGTACGCGACCGAGCGCCGCTACTGGGGACTGCGCACGCTCGACTACCCCTCGGCCGGCCAGTCGTGGAAGTACGTCGAGACCGACATCAAGGACCCGCTGACGTTTCCCAATCCCAACTACGTGCAGAAGGAGCTCTACAACCTCGTCACCGATCCCTACGAGCTCAACAACCTGTGCCAGCAGTCCGGCGCGCAACCGCCCCAGCCACCCAACTGCCCGAGTGTCGCCACCGACCTGGCCGCACGCCTCGCCGCGTTGCGCGACGGCAAGCGCTCGCTCGCGATCGGCGATGCGGCCGTCTACGAGGGCGACAAGGGCAACACGCCTTCGGTCTCCTCGCCGGTGAAGCCGATCGCCCATTTCACGGTGACGATGTCGGAACCGAGTGAGAAGGAGGTGCGGGTCAACTACGGCAGCGCCAACGGCACGGCCACCGGAGGGTCCGATTTCAACCACGTCCTCGGCACGCTCGTCTTCGCCCCGGGCGAGACGTCGAAGTCCGTCGACGTCACGGTGCTCGGCGACACCATCGCGGAGCCGGACGAGACCTTCTCGGTCACGCTCAGCGGCTCGACCGGCCCACCCATCTCACATGGCGTGGGCACCGGCATCATCATCGACGACGACAGCGCACCGCCGGGCATCCACGTGGGTGTGGGTGGTGCCATGGTCTGGGAGGGTGACTTCGAGGGCCACCTCGCCGACGGAACGGGCACCGGCGCGGTCGCCAACGTCACGGTGACGCTCTCGAAGACGATCGCGACACCGCCGGGGTCCACCGTCACGGTCGACTACCAGGTGGGGGCGCCGGGCGACACGGCCATTCCCTCGGCCAACTACATCCTGCCGAACGGTTTCGGGATCGGAACAGTGACGTTCGCGCCCGGCCAGTCCAGCGCCACCATTCCCATTCGCATCCTGCCGGGCACTCGTCCCGGCGACGGCGACAAGTTCTTCACGGTGATGCTCACAAGGGCGTGCACGAGCGGAGGGTCGTGCGGGTCGTGCTCGGGCACGTCGTGCAACCCGAAGATCACACGCGACACCGGCCGCGTGACGATCCGCAACGACGACGGATAGGTCGCTTTCCGCGCCCCTCGACGCACGGCCTGGCCGGTTCCAACGCCACCGCCGTCACTCAGGACTCGGCTCGAGCCACCCCAGCTCCTCGAACGTGGCTTCGGCGAACGGACCCAGGTCGACAGTCGGCAAGTCCTCGGGCCGGAACCAGTCGAGGTCGATGGTCTCGCCGCCGTCCGGACGTTCGTTTCCGCCGGTAACGCGCGCGTCGTACACCACCGACACGTACGCCGTCTCGTCGCCGTTCGGATACGTCACCCGAAACTTCTTGCCTCCAAGAGCGGCAATCAGTCCCGTCAAATCAACACGCAATCCGGTTTCTTCCTCGGTCTCGCGGACCGCGGCGTCTCCGGGCCGCTCGTCGACTTCGACTGCACCGCCGACGAGGCCCCACGATCCCGAGTCTGAATGGCGCACCAGCAGGACTCGGCCTTCGCCGTCACGCACGAGCACGCTCACGGATGGCATCAGCAGCAGATCTCGTCCGATCCGCTGCCGGAGTCGTCGCACATAGTCGGGCATAGCCATGGGAAGACGCTACGAGACGATCTCGTGTTAGCTCGTCCACCCGGCCAAACGCCGGAGCGCAGTTACTCTATCGATTGACACTATATCGTCCAGTGATAGAGTGGCGTGGTGGCCGGTCCCGACCCCGAATCCTTCCTTCCTCTACCGCAGGCTCAGTTCCACGTGTTGGTCGCGCTCACGGAAGGCGACAAGCATGGCTACGCGATCATGCAGGCCGTCGAGCGTTCCTCCAACGGGGTCGTACGCATGGGCCCGGCAACGCTGTACGGGACGCTCAAGCGACTCGTCGACCATGGGCTGGCCGACGAGCTTCCCGGCAGACCCGCACCCGGCGACGACCAGCGGCGGCGCTACTACCGGCTGAGCGGGCTCGGGCGGCAGGTCTGCGCCGCCGAGGCCGACCGACTTGCAGGCCTCGTGCGCATGACGCGTCGCAACCTCCGCCCGCGGATGACCTGACCATGTCCGCTCGGCATCCGCTCTACCGCTCGCTGCTGCGCCTCTACCCGAAGGACTTCCGGACGGTCTACGGCGAGGATCTCCTGCAGCACTTCGGCGACCTCGTGACCCACATGGGCGCACCTGCCGCATGGGCCCGCACCGGCATCGACTTCGTCGTCACCGTTCCTCGCTACCAACTGGAGACCATCATGACCGAACGAGACAGCGACAGGGCCCTGTACATCACGCTCACGGTGTTCACCGCCGGCGGTGCCCTCAGCTTCCTCGCCGGATTCGGACCCGGGATCGTCCTGCTCGTAGCCGCGATACTCGTCGCCATCGCGCAACGCGGCACACTGGCGCGCTCGATCCGCACACCCGACGCGAGTCGTCGCCGCCGGCGACTCACCATCGCGGCCGCCCTCGCCGTCATCTGCGCCGCCTCGATGGTCAGCTACGCCCGTGCCATCAGCCGCCCTCACGTGAGCGGCACCAGCTTGATCCTCCACAACGCGATCGGGGTTCCCGCCCTGATCGGAGCGATCGTCTACCTCATCGCCGGGTTGTTCACACCCAAGGCGCCCGCCGCCGGGCCCGGAACCGTGTCTCGCGTCCTCTGATTCGCTCCGCTCGGGGCCGCCGCGCGTCGGAGCGACGGCTCCTGTCAACTTCACCCTTCCGCGTGACGATGGAGAGAGGGGAACAACGTCCCCGATCCGAAACTCATGCGCTCCCTTCGTCGACCCGTTCTCCGCCTACGCGTCGCCCACCGCTTCGGGGTGGTGCTGGCGGGGCTACTCATCGTTATGGCTGTCGTCGCCGCCGTCGCCACCATCGGCGTGCGGCGGGTGAACGACCGCGCCATAGAAATTGATCACGAGCTGAGCACGACGGACATGGTGAGCTCTCTCGCCCTTCGGCTGGCCGACACGGAGCAGGCGCTCCTGCGGGTGATCTCCGCGAACAGCCCCGAGCGCCGGGGCGAGCTCGAGGCCGGGCTCGACGCCAACGGCCTCCGCGTGGCGTCCTTGATCGCCGAACTACGCGCCGCCGTCGCCAGCGACTCCCGCGCCGAGCGAGCTGCTGTGGACGACATCGAGACACAGTGGCGGGCGTTCCTCGAGCTACGGCGACGTGCCGAGTTCGACGCCACCGACTACGGGCCAGAGGCGGCGGCGAGGGACGAAAAGCTCGCCGACGACGTGTCGCACGTTTTCGCTCCGGCGAGGGCCTTGACCGAGAAGGTGTTGGACAACGAGGTGGCTGACGCCGCCAAATCCAGAAAGGCAGCTCAGCACACCTACCGGTTCACGCGGTTCTCGCTCTTCGGTCTCGTCGGCGGCGCCGTCCTGGTCGCAGCCGGGTTGCTTTCCTGGCTGATCCGCAGCGTGGTGCCCCGGGTGCGCGCGTATGCCCGGTACGCAGTCGACGTTGCCGAGGGGCGGCTGTCGGAGCGTCTCGAGGTCGAGGGGTCGGACGAGTTGGCCGACCTCGGGCACGCGTTGGACACGATGGTCCGCGACCAGCTTCGCGCACGAGATCACGACCAGGCTCAGAGCGCGTTCAGCCACGCGCTCCAGACCGCCGAGAACGAAGGCGACGCGCACGAGCTGATTCGGCGTCACCTGCAGCGTTCGATCGCCGGCGTCTCCGTCGTCGTGCTCAACCGAAACAACAGCGCCGATCGTCTCCAGGCGATGACCGACGTGCCGGAGGGCTCCCCACTCCAGCACTCGCTCGCCGGAGCCGCCCCCCGTTCGTGTCTCGCCGTACGTTTCGGGCAGGCGCAGGACCAGGGCGCGGGTTGTGACCCACTCGTCAGCTGTGAGCTGTGCCAAACGACCGAAGGTGCATCGCTCTGCGAGCCGCTCCTCGTGGGCGGTGAGGTGATCGGGTCGATCGTCATCGAGCGCCTGACGCCGATCGATGCCGATGCCCGGCGCACGATTCGCCAGAGCGTCACTCAAGCCGCTCCTGTCCTTGCGTTGTCCGAGTTCCGCGCCAACAACGACGCGCTCACGGGCCTACCGAACAGGCGCGCGACGGAAGAGACCACCAAGCGGATGGTGGCATTGGCGAGCCGGACCGCCACACCGCTCGCCCTCGGCATGCTCGATCTGGACCACTTCAAGCAGATCAACGACACGTATGGTCACGACGTGGGCGATGACGCCCTCGCGGCAGCCGCCGTCGCAATAAGGCACAGGCTGCGCGAGACCGACTTCGTCGGTCGCTACGGTGGCGAGGAGTTCGTGGTGCTGCTCCCGGACACCGATCGCGATGGCGCCCGCTCCTTGTTCGAGGCGGTGCGCGAAGCGGTTGGCAAGGCGATCGTCAACGGAGTCGATCGTCCGATCACGGTGAGCGTCGGGGTCGCGGTGATCCCCGACGATGCCGATGACTCCAGCACCTTGCTCCGCATCGCAGACCGGCTCTTGTACAGCGCGAAAGCGAACGGCCGCAATCAGGTGGCGCTCCAAGAGAGGCACCCGGAGAGCGTCGTGCCATCCGTGACTCCAGTCGTCGGCCACGCGAGGGAAGCGGCAGCACGCTGAAAACGGACGTTGCTCCTCGGGAGCTGCGGCCGCCGGCGCCCACCCTGTCATCCCACGACGTCGGGACGGACGACCTGGCCCCGGACCGCCTCGTCGGAGGGAACGACTCCGACATCAGACGCTGGGAGCGCTCGCCGTCTGGGTACGCCCGTCCTGGCCGCGCCACCCACGACGCGGGTGCCCGCCCGGTCCACGAGCTCCGCGAGGGCCGCGTACTTGCGAACGGACTCGATGCCGCGGAGCGCCGAGGCTCGCGACTCGTACGCCTGGCTGGTGGCGATGATCTTGCCGTTGGGGCCGACGAGGTTGAAGCGGAACTTGCCTGTCCTGCCCTTGCGGACCACGAACTTCGCCTTGGCCATCGTGCGCTCTCCTTCGGGTCGGCGTGTACGCGCGCGCGCAACTACGGCCGCACCCACGCCACGGCGCACTGTATTGCCCGGGTCCGCCCCGGCGACCCACCGCTCGCGCGGACATGGGGTCAAAGCCGTAGCTCTCCTCCGGTGTCGCGTCCTGCCCCACTACGGCGATCGCCGCTTGTGACCGCAGCCGCGACGCTGCACACTCACCTCGTCGGGGGTCCGCCTCCCCCGGCATCCCGGCGACCACGCCTCAGGGGCCCCGGTCGCCCGCGTCAGCGAGGACCGTTCGGAACGTTCTCGCTGACGCGCGCCTCAGGGGCTCCTCGCTCTGACCGATGCCGCGTCGCCTGGCTCAGCCCCTCACCGGGAGCCTCGAACCTCAAGCCCGCGGGCGGCCAATCCGAAGACACCAACGATGGCCCCACCCGAGAGCAGCGTCAAAGGCGCATCGGGGAACCCTTCGGGAGGCACCATGGGGAAGACGTCCGGTTCGCTGCTCGAGCCCGCGACTGACGCGCGGGCCGACGATTCCCCGCCGCAGCATCCGATTCGCGCGGCCCTCGCGGTCACGGTCATCGGCTACGTGGTCCTCACGGCTCTGATGCTCGGCATCGGCCTCTTGCTCACGCACGCCTTGAACGGCAGCGTTGGCAGCTGGGACAGGCACGTGAGCGACTACTTCGCTCGTCATCGTACGAGCGGCTTGAACGATCTGACGAAGAGGGCGACATCGGGAGTCAGCAAGTTCGTGCGGGTAGGGCACGCCGACCTGCCCGCGATCATCGTCGCCGCGGTCGTGGTCACCTTCCTCGCTCGCCGTGGGCGTTGGCGGGAGGGAGTCTTGATCGCGATCGCGTTTGCACTCGAGATCACGGTCTTTCTCTCCGTGAAGTTCGTCGTGGCGCGGCCGCGTCCCGACGTGCTCGACCTCAACTCGTCACCGTCGAACACGAGCTTTCCGTCGGGGCACACCGCGGCGGCGACCGTTCTGTTCGTGGGCATCACGATCATCGTGATGTGCTGCACGCGCAACAGGCTGGCTCGGGTGGTGAGCACCGTTGTCGCGTCCGGGGTCGTCGGAATGGTCGGGTTCGCTCGCGTCTATCGCGGGCTTCACTACCTGACCGACGTCCTTGTCGGCGCTCTACTCGGGCTCGGGTGCCTCACGGTCGCCGTGATCGCCGTCCGCGCCGCGAGCCGCCGACAGGCTCGTGCCGGCGAAGCGAGCGCACGGCAGGGCGCTCACGTCGACCGCGGAGACGACGACCGCATCGACGCCGGTGTAGCAGCGAGCTGATCGACGACCGGCACCCCGCGAAACGGCAAGCGACAGGGTTGGAAACGGCAGGTGACGGGCGACGCAACAAGGAGCGTCCGCGCTTGTCCAGGCCCGATCGCCCGTTCACACTTCAACCGTCGGGGGCGGCCGCCCCGCCCACCCTCGACCACAGGCGGCAGGGCCTGAGCCCGCCACCTGGCCGCCCGCACCGGCGAGACGCGTTCCCGTCTCGCCGATGCGCGCCTGTGCTCGAGCGTGCGGTCGCAACGCGTAGATTTCGCGGGTGGGCGAGTACGTCGTCGGACCTGACCATCCCGAGTCCACGGACGTGCAGGCCCTCCTCGAGGTCCACCGGGTCGTCATGCAGCACCACGGCCCGCCTGAGGATGTGCATGCGCTCGACGTCACGGGGCTGCTCGCAGAGAACGTGTCGTTCTACAGCATCCGTGTGAACGGCGCACTGCTTGGGATCGGAGCGCTGAAGCAGCTCGACGCAGTCCACGCGGAGCTCAAGTCGATGCACACCGCGGAGGCGGCGCGAGGAAGGGGCGTCGGCCGGGCGATGCTCGACCACCTCATCGGCACCGCTCGCGCTCGCGGCTGCAGCCGGGTCAGTCTCGAGACGGGGTCGATGGCGGCGTTCGCCCCCGCTCGATCTCTGTACGCATCTGCGGGGTTCGAGATCTGTGAGCCTTTCGGCGAGTACGGACCGAGCCCGAACAGTGTCTGCATGACGCTCCGGCTGGACGCGCGAGACCGAAGGAACCGCCCGGGATCGTCGTGAGCGTGACCCCGCGTCAGTCTTCGGGGGCGGGCAGGAGGAGGGTGAACCGGGGCCCCGGTCCCGCCCGGCTGAGCGTCAGCCGGCCGCCCTCCGCCTCTGTGAGCGAGCGCGCCAGCGCCAGGCCGATGCCCCGCCCCGTGGCCGACGCGGGGCGCCGACGGAACACGTCGTTTGCGTCGGTGGGGGGACCCGGGCCCTCGTCGGACACCTCGATCGCGATCGATCGCGGCGCATGGCGGGCCCGGACCGTCACGGTGCCGCGGCCGTGCTGGAGGGCGTTGCCGATGAGGACGTCGAGCACCTGGTTGATCGCGGGGGCGGAGGCTCGCACCGCCGGCAGCTCCGCGCCGGCGTCGATCCGAAGCGGTCGGCCGGCCGCGGCGAGCGGGCCGTGCCAGCGGTGGTCGGCGTCCGCGAGCAGCCCGTCGATTCGTATCGGGTCACGGGCGGGGCTCGCGTCGCGGGCGAGCGCGAGGAGGTCCTCGACGGTTGCCTCGAGGCGGTCGATGTCGCCGAGTGCCCTTTCGATCGCAGCGTCCCTGTCCGCCCGCGGGTTGACCAGCGTCGACTCGAGCTGGAGGCGGAGCCCGGTGAGGGGAGTGCGGAGCTGATGAGATGCGTCGGCGCTGAACGTTCGCTCACGCCCCACGAGCGCGCCCAGCCGTTCGGCGGTCGCGTTGAGGGCGGACGCGGCGGCGTCGACCTCGGGGACCCCTGCGGCATCGGCTCGCACCGAGAAGTCGCCGTCGCCGAGCTTGGTGGCGGCAGTCGCGAGGGCCAGCACGGGTCGACCGAGCCGCCGTGCCTGCCAACGCGCCACGAGCGCGGCGAGGGCGATCACCGCGACGGCGAGAAGACCCATCGTGAGCCACCCTCGCCGGACCCGGGCGTTCACCGCACCTTCCGGCACCGCGGCGCGCACCACGGCAAAGATGTGCTCCTCACTCGTCACCGGGGAGGCGACGACGAGCTCGCCTCCGTGGGCCCCGTCGCTGACCGCGCCCTTCAGCGCACGTGCGACCTCGGTGTCGGCGCGGGGCGGCCCGTGGCCCTGCAGCCTGCGACCTCGACGGTCGTAGAGCGCGATGAGCGTCGCGTCGTGCCGCGTCGGGAGCTCGACCGGGTCACCGGTCGTCTCGAAGGAAGCCGGCACCTCGATGCCGGCGCGCGCGGCCTCGCGCTCCAGCCGGACGACCGCCTCGTTGCGGTACAGCCGTCGTAGGCCGACCGCCAACGGGATGCCGAACAGCACCACCGCGAGGACGGTGACCGTGAGGATGGCGGTCAGGATCCGCCGGCTCATGGGAGCTCCAACCGATAGCCGACGCCGCGCAGCGTCGTGATCGTCGCGTACGCCTCGTCTTGGCCGCCGAGCTTGCGACGCAGCGCGGAGATGTGCATGTCGAGGGTCTTGGTCGGGCCGAACCAGTGCTCGTCCCACACCTCGGCCATGATGCGCCCGCGGGTGACGGCCCGACCCGCCTGCGCCATGAGCAGTGCGAGCAGGTCGAACTCCTTGGCTCGCAGCTCGAGCTCGCGGTCGTCCAGCCAGGCTCGGCGGGCCTCGGGGTCGAGCGTGAGGTGGCCGACGACGAGCCGATCGTGCGACGGCTCGCCGTGTGGACGGCGCAGATGGGCGCGGATCCGAGCGAGCAGCTCCGTGAGCCGGAACGGCTTCGTCACGTAGTCGTCGGCGCCCGCATCGAGGCCGAGCACCACGTCGATCTCGTCGCTGCGAGCGGTGACGATGACGACGGTGGTCGTCGGTCGCCGCGCTCGGATGCGCCGGCAGAGGTTGACGCCGTCGGCGTCGGGGAGGCCGAGGTCCACCAGCGCGAGGTCGGGGCGCTCGCGGTCGGTCGCGATGTCCGCGGCGGCCGCGGTCGTGACCCATGTGACGCGGTAGCCCTGGGCGGCCAGCGCGTCCTCCAGGCTGCGCCCGATGGGCTCGTCGTCCTCGTCCTCCACGACCAGGATGTGAGGTGCGGCCACGGGTCGAGCGTAGACATGACACCAAGATTTGCCGTGCGTTGACCTTCGTCGGCGGGGTCCGATACCTCCGTCTCCGTACCCTCGGGCTCGTGGACGCGCCAACACGGGGAGCACGGGAGTGAGTCGGATCGTCATCGTCGCGGGGCTCGTGGTTCTCGCGCTGATCGCGGGCGCCTGCGGTGGCGGCTCGAAGTCGAGCGCGCCCAAGCCCTCCACCAAGCCGAAGGCCCCGCGCGAAGTCGACAGTGGGTCCACGACCTCGACCACACAGCCGAGCGTGCCCGCCGGAGGTGTCGACCCCAACGCCCCGGAGATCAACCCGGCGGGCGACATCCCCGACAACCAGGTCTTCGTCGCGTACTCGCCGCCGTCGGGCGGGTTCAGCGTGAAGGTGCCCGAGGGTTGGGCCCGCAGCGAGCAGGGCGGGGCCGTCGTCTTCACCGACAACCTCAACAGCATCCGCATGGAGACGGTCAGCGTCGCGAGCGCCCCGACGGTCTCGTCCGCCCAGCAGGGCGAAGTGCCGGCGATCACAGCTGCGGTCGGGAACTTCGCGTCCGGCCGCGTCACCGTGGTGACGCGCAAGGCGGGCCAGGCCGTCCTGATCACCTATCGGGCCGACAGCAACCCCGATGCCGTCACCGGAAAGGTGAGGCGCCTCGACGTCGAGCGCTACGAGTTCTGGCGCAACGGCACGGAGGCGGTCCTCACGCTGTCCGGCCCGCAGGGAGCCGACAACGTCGACCCGTGGCGGATCGTGACCGACTCGTTCGGGTGGAGCTGATGACACCGGTCCTCGAGGCGGATCGACTCTTCCGCTTCTTCCACGTCGGCGAGGAGGAGACGCTGGCGTTGCGCGGGGTGACGCTCGCGGTCGAGCGCGGCGAGCTGGTGGCCGTGACGGGACCGTCCGGCTCCGGCAAGTCGACCCTCCTCGCGTGCCTCGCCGGGCTCGACGAGCCCGACGGCGGCACGGTGAAGGTCACGGGGCAGGTGATGAGCCGACGGCCGGAGCCCGAGCGGGCCGCGCTGCGCGCCCGCGCCATCGGCATGGTGTTCCAGTCAGCGAACCTGTTCGAGCATCTGAGCCTCGACCGGAACCTTGCGCTGTCGCAGTCGCTCGCGGGGCGCCCCGACCGCGAACGACGGGCAGCGTTGCTCGCGGAGCTGAGCCTCGACCACCGCGCCGAGGCCTTCCCGTCCGAGCTCTCGGGCGGCGAGGCGGCGCGCGCCGGGCTGGCCGTCGCCCTGGTGAACGACCCCGCCATCGTCCTTGCCGACGAGCCCACCGGCGAAGTCGACGCGTCCACCGAGGCGGGCGTCCTCACTCTGCTCCGCGAACGCGCCGCGGCCGGCTCGGCGATCGTCGTGGTGACCCACAGCCGCACGGTCTCGGCGGAGGCGGACCGCATCGTAGGACTCATGGACGGAGAGGTCGTGGCGTGACGGCGGAGGTCCTCGTGCGCTGCGATGGTGTCGCGAGGACGTTCGGCACGGGGCCGGGCGCGGTGGTCGCCGTCCACGGCGTCTCCTGCGAGATCGTCGCCCACCAGCTGGTCGCGGTCACCGGTCCCTCGGGGTCGGGCAAGTCGACCCTGCTCCACCTGTTCGCCGGCCTCGACGAGCCCACCGCGGGCCACGTGAGCTGGCCGGGGATCGGTACCCGGACGGAGCTTCGGCCCGGCCCCGTCGCGGTCGTGCTGCAGGGCCCGAGCCTGATGGCACCGCTCGACGTCGTCGAGAACGTGGCGCTCCCGCTCGTCCTCGGGGGCGCGTCTCAGCACGAGGCCGACGCCGTCGCTCGCGGCGCGCTCGCCCGCCTCGGCTTGGAGGCGCTGGCCGCGAAGCTGCCCGAGGAGCTCTCCGGCGGGCAGGCCCAGCGCGTGGCCGTGGCTCGCGCCCTCGCGGGGCGGCCGCGGTTGATCCTGGCCGACGAGCCCACCGGTCAGCTCGACCACGTCAACGGCGCGATCGTGGTCGACGCGCTCCTCGAGGCGGCGCGCCACCTCGACGCGGCCCTGGTCGTCACCACCCACGACGTGCTCGTCGCCGACCGCCTGCCCGAACGCTGGCGCATGCTCGACGGTCGCCTCGATACCCGTGACACCCGCCGATGCTCGGCCTGACGTGGCTGCGCGGCCTCGCCGCGCGTCGACGCGGCCGGCTCCTGGCCACCGCCGCGGGTATCGCCGTCGCAGTCGGGGTTCTCGCGTCGATCGGCTCCTTCCTGTCCGCATCCAAGGCCACGATGACGCGCCGCTCGATTGCCGACGTCTCGGTGGACTGGCAGGTCGAAGCGCAGCCCGGCTTCGATCCCACGGTCGTGCTCGATCGCGTGAGGCGCGCGGCAGGCGTGCGCGCCGCGCTCCCGGTCGGTTTCGCCACGACCACCGGGTTCGAGGCCAGCGCGGGCGGAACCACCCAGACGACGGGGCCGGGCGTCGTGATCGGTCTGCCCGACGGGTACCGCGCCGCGTTCCCCGCGGTGTTCCGCGACCTGACGGGCGCGCGCGCGGGCGTGCTGGTCGCGCAGCAGACCGCAGCCAACCTCCACGCCGCGCCGGGCGACACCGTCACGATCGGCCGTGCCGGGATGGCGCCCGTGCTTGTCCGGGTCGATGGCGTGGTCGACGTGCCCCAGGCCGACTCCTTCTTCCAGAACGTGGGCGCGCCGGTCGGCGCGCAACCACCGGCGCCGCCCGACAACGTGCTGGTGATGCCGGCCGACCAGTGGCATGCGCAGTTCGACCCGCTCGGGGCCCAGCGCCCGGACCTGGTGCACACGCAGGTGCACGCGCGCCTCGGCCACCAGTTGGCGTCCGACCCCTCGGCCGCCTATGCCGCGGTCTCGGGCCGGGCGCGCAACCTCGAGGTGCGGCTGGCGGGCGCCGGGCTGGTGGGCGACAACCTGGCCGCGACCCTCGGCGCGGCCCGCTCCGACGCGCTCTACGCGCAGATGCTCTTCCTGTTCCTCGGGCTTCCCGGCGCAGTGCTGGCCGGGATGCTCACGGCGACGGTCGCGGGCGTCGGCGCGGAGCGACGGCGTAGAGAACAGTCTTTGCTGCGCGCCCGCGGCGCGACCACGACCCAGCTGGTCCGGCTCGGTGTGCTCGAGGCCGCGGTCGTCGGGCTCGTCGGTGCCGCGGCCGGGCTCAGATTGGCGCGGTTGGTCGGGCGACTCGCGTTCGGTACCGGCGCCTTCGGTGCCACCACCGGTGCGGCGATCGGCTGGGCGAGCGGCGCGGCGGTCGCCGGGCTGGCGATCGCGGCAGCGACCGTCGCGGTGCCCGCCTGGCGGGACGCTCGTGAGATCACCGTTGTCGCGGGCCGCCGCAGCGTGGGGCGCGCCACGCGCCGCCCGCGTTGGGCTCGCCTCGGCCTCGACGTGTGGCTGTTGCTGGCGAGTGGCGTGGTGTTCTGGCTCACCGGCCGCGGCGGCTACAAGCTGGTCCTCGCGCCCGAGGGCGTTCCCACCATCTCGGTGAGCTACTGGGCGTTCGCCGGCCCCGCGCTGCTGTGGTCGGGCGCGGCCCTGCTCGCGTGGCGCCTCGCCGACCTGGTCCTCGGGCGGGGCCGGGGCCTGATCCGTCGGAGCGTCCGTCCCCTGGCCGGCAACCTTTGCGGCACGGTGGCGGCTTCCATGTCCCGCCAGCGACGGCTCCTGGCGCGCGCGCTCGTGCTCGTCACCTTGACCGCGTCCTTCGCGTTGTCCACGGCCGTGTTCAACTCGACGTACCGGCAGCAGGCAGACGTCGACGCACGCCTCACCAACGGCGCGGACGTCACGGTCATCGAGTCGCCTGGCGCGCGCGTCGGCCCCGCTGGTGCCGCCCGGTTGGCCAAGGTCGCGGGAGTCGAGCACGTCGAGCCCATCCAACATCGGTTCGCTTACGTCGGCGCCGACCTCCAGGACCTCTACGGCGTGCGCCCCGCGAGCATCGTCGCGGCCACCAAGCTGCAGGACGCCTACTTCGTCGGCGGGACGGCGCGCAAGCTCATCTCGACGCTGAGCGCGCGTCCCGATTCGATCCTCGTCAGCGCCGAGACCGTGCACGACTTCCAGCTCCGTCCCGGCGACCGTCTCATGTTGCGGCTCCAGGACGCCCGCACCAAGCAGCTCCGCGACGTCGTGTTCCACTACGCCGGGGTGGCCAAGGAGTTCCCCACGGCCCCGCGCGATAGCTTCCTCGTCGCTAACGCCGACTACGTGGCCCGCACCACCGGCAGCGACGACGTCGGGTCGTTCCTCGTCGACACCGGCGGTGCATCTCCGCAGGCGGTGGCCGGTCGCATCCGCGCGGTTGTGGGAGCCGAGGCGAAGGTCATCGACATCCGCACGAGCCGGCGCATCATCGGCTCGAGCCTGACCTCGGTCGACCTCGCCGGCCTCACCAAGGTCGAGCTCGGCTTCGCCCTCGTCCTCGCCGCCGCGGCGACGGGCCTGGTGCTCGCGCTGGGCCTGACCGAGCGGCGTCGTATGTTCGTCATCGCCGGCTCCCTGGGCGCGAGATCCCGCCAGCTCGGTGCGTTCATCTGGGCCGAGGCGGCCTTCGTCGCCCTCGGCGGGCTGTTGACCGGCGCCATCGCGGGCTGGGCGCTGGCCGTGATGCTCGTGAAGGTGCTCGCGGGTGTGTTCGACCCGCCGCCGTCGACGCTCGCCGTCCCCTGGCCTTACCTGGGCAGCTTCGTCGCGGTGGCGCTGGTCGCGGTGGTCGTCGCCGCGTACGGAACCCTCACCGCCATCCGCCGGCCCGCGATCGCCCTCGTCCGCGACCTGTGAGCCCTTCGGTGACTTCAGGTGAATCTCAGCGGATGCTCAGCAGTTGCCTGGCACATTGGTGGGATGCGGATCCTCGTCGTGGAAGACGAGAAGCGACTCGCCGGGGCGATCAAGCGGGGCCTGGAAGAGGACGGCTTCGCCGTCGACGTCGCGCTCGACGGCGACGAGGGGCTGTGGCTCGCCAAGGAAGCCGTCTACGACGCCATCGTCCTCGACATCATGCTTCCCGGTCAAAACGGCTTCCAGGTGTGCTCCGCGTTGCGCGACGCGAACATCTGGACCCCCATCCTCATGCTCACGGCGAAGGAAGGCGAGCTCGACCATGCCGAGGCGCTCGACACGGGTGCCGACGACTTCCTCACCAAGCCGTTCAGCTACGTGGTGCTGCTCGCCCACCTGCGCGCGCTGATCCGGCGGGGCAGCGGTGAGCGGCCGACCGTCCTCACGGCCGGTGACCTGCGCCTCGATCCGGCGCAGCACCGTTGCTGGCGCGGCGACACCGAGATCACGCTCACGTCGCGCCAGTTCTCGCTCCTGGAGTATCTGATGCGCCGCGCCGGCGACGTCGTCTCGAAGTCCGAGATCCTCGAGCACGTGTGGGACTACGCGTTCGACGGCGACCTCAACATCGTCGAGGTCTACGTCGGCTACCTGCGCAAGAAGATCGACCTGCCCTTCGGTCGCAAGGCCATCGCGACCATCAGGCTCGTCGGCTACCGCCTCGACCCCGACGGTGGCTAGCCGGCTGTTGAGACGCGTGGGCACCATACGTGCCCGCACCACGATCGCCGCGTGCCTCGTCGTCGCCATCGCACTCTTGGTGAGCGCGATCCTCGTCCTCGCGGTGCTGCGCCGCTCACTTGTCGACAACATCGACGACGCGACTCTGGCGCGGGCAGAGGACGTTGCTGCGGCCGCCCGTCAAGGCAGTCTGCCCCGCACCCCTTCGGCGCCCGGGGAGGAGGACGCCATCGTGCAGGTGATCGACGCGTCGGGTCGGGTCGTGTCGCGGAGCGCAAACCTCGAGGAAAGGGGGCCCATCACAGGGCTCCGGCCGCGCGGCACCCGTCCCGAACGACGCACCATGCATGGCCTGCCGGATCCCCACGACACCACCGACTTCCGCGTCGTCGCCCTGCGGACCTCCAGCTCTGAGGGCCCGCTGATCGTCTACGCGGCCGGCAGTCTCGAGCCGGTGGGCGAGAGCGTCGACGCGGTCAGGCGGATCCTCGTGCTCGGCTTGCCGTTGCTGCTCGTCTTCGTCGGCGGGACCACCTGGGTCGTCGTCGGGCATGCGCTGCGGCCGGTCGAGGCCATCCGCGCCCAGGTCGCCGACTTCTCCTCCCGCGATCTGGCGCGACGGGTGCCCGAGCCGAACATCGACGACGAGGTCGGACGACTGGCGACGACGATGAACGGGATGCTCGACCGCCTCCAGCGGTTCGCGGAGCGTCAACGCGCCTTCGTTGCCGACGCGTCGCACGAGCTCCAGAGCCCGATCGCGTCGAGCCGGGCCGAGCTCGAGGTCGCGGTCGGGCACCCCACGACGACCGACTGGTCGACCACCGCCGCCGACCTGCTCGACGACAACCAACGCATGGAACGCTTGGTGCGCGACCTGCTGTTCCTGGCGCGGGCGGACGACCCCGGCGCGGGAGCCTCTCATGCTCCTGTCGATCTCGACGACGTCGTGCGCACGGAGGTCGAGCGCATCCGAATTCGCGCCCGTTCGCGCATCGTGGCGTCGCCGGTCGCGGCCGTCGAGGTCAGCGGGAGCGCCGACCAGCTCGGCCGCGTCATACGCAACCTGCTCGAGAACGCGGATCGACACGCCGAGTCGCGCGTCACGGTCGAGCTCCACCACTCGGACGGCACCGCAGTCATCGTCGTGGCCGATGACGGCGCCGGCGTCCCCGCGGCCGACCAGGAGCGGATCTTCGAGCGCTTCACCCGGCTGGACGACTCGCGCAGCCGCGCCACCGGGGGCGCGGGTCTCGGTCTGGCCATCGCCAAGGAGATCGTCGAGGCGCACGGCGGTCGCATCCTCGTCGAATCAGGCTCGGGCGGCGCTCGGTTCGTCGTCCGTCTCCCCGCGAACGCATGACGCCCCCGCCGTCCGGGCGGTGGGCCATGATCGGGAGATGACCAACTCCCGCACGATCGCGTTGGGGTTGATCCTGTCGTTGTTCGTCTTCGTCGGCGCGGCCGAACGGGACAGCAGCCAGGAGCCGGCCGGCCGGCTCACCACCCGGGAGTCCGCCGCTGCGCCCCGGCTCGGAGCCGGGCCCGGCCCGAGCATCGACACGACGACGTCGTCG
>VAWU01000067.1 GCA_005888325.1 Actinomycetota bacterium | reverse complement strand
CGCGACCGCGACGGTGGGATAACCGAACCCCGACGCTCGTGCCCGGAAGAGCACGTTGCCCGTGGCGGCGTCGTGCGCCTCCCATCCGCTGGCCGGACCGAGCGAGACGAAGCTCTGATAGACGATGTCGCCGACGACCGTGGGCGCGCTGTTGGGAAAGCCGCTCGGAGAAGACCACAGCAGGCCTCCATCGCTGGCCCGGTAGGCCTTCAGCGTCGCGTTGTCCAAACTGCCGACGACTCGGGTGGGGACGTACAGCCGACCTCCTCCATAGCTCGGCGTGGTGGTGCCAACGTTGCTGGGGAAGATGATCGACCAGCGCACGGAGCCGTGATGAGGATCGAGGGCCGAGAGCGCAGCGGGTCGAATGTCGTCCCAATAGCCCACGAGGATCGAGTCTCCGACCACCAACGCGTCGAAGGGGATGCCGAGTTGCGGACCGGCCCATGCCGCTTGCAACTGCGAGACATTGCCCGCGGTGATGGCCGATTCCGCGGGATTGTGCCCAGTGTGGGCCGGCCCGAAGCGGTACTGAGTCCACTCACACGAGCTGAGTAGAAGACATGCTACTGACGTAATGACAACCAGCAGGGTACAGGGCGAGCGTTGAGGCAGCACGGCCGCGCCGACACGGACCGGATTGAGGCACTCGCGCTCCGCGAGCGATCTGGTTGTCCGCGGCAACAGCCGCCACGCGTTCACCGCCACACGATCGCGGCGACGTCCACAGGTTCGCGGATTCCTTTGAGGTCAGCTGATCTCCGGCTCTCCGCAGCAACGTGACCTTGCACCTGGTCGGCGACCGCCGCGCTGACGAGGATCTCGTCAGCTTGGGCAAGCGCGGCGACGCGAGCCGCGATGACGACGTCCCGACCCGAGTAGTCGTCCCCCGCGGCGACTGCCGACCCGACGTGCAGGCCGATGCGCACAGAAGGCGAAAAGCCGTCTCGTCGGCGATGGTCGTCCAGTGCTCGCTGAATCGCGATCGCGCAGTCGGCTGCGAGCGTCGGTTCCTCGAACGTCACGAAGTAGCCGTCTCCTGTTCCCTTCACGACGCTTCCACGGTGCTCAGCGACGGCGGTGTTGACCATGCGATCGTGCCATCGGCGCACTCCGTCCCAAGCTTCGTCGCCGATGGCGCTCAACAGCGCGGTCGAATCGACGATGTCGGTGAACATGAAGGTGCGCGTCGCATGCCTGGGTGCGTCGTCGCCGAGTCGCCGCGCCGCCTCGCGGGCCTCGGGGGTGGCTCCCAGCCGTTCGAACGTGGCGCGCGCGGCAGCGAGCTCGAGCCTCGCCGACTCGGCGTCGCCGAGATCAGCCAGGACATCGGCCAGCCGCATCCGAGCTCGTGCCGCGTCGTAGGGACTTCGCACCTGCTGCCACGCCCGGACGCTCAGCTCCAGCTGCCGCGCCGCCGCCGTGAGGTTTCCCCGCTGGCGTTCGAGCAACCCGGTGACGAAGGCACTCGCGGCGGCAGCGGTGCTCGAGCGCACCCTAGAGGCCACATCCGCCAGCCTCGCGGCCGCTGTCTCGACGAGCGCGCTGTCGCCGGCGGCGATCGCAATCTCGACCTGTGCCGGCAGGAGTCGAACCAACGCCGGCAGTTCATCGGCGGCCCAATCGACGGCGCGCCCGATCACCTGCTTGGCGGCGTCGACGTCGCCGTTTCGTAGGCGCAGCAGCGCCATTCCCGGCTGAGGCGGCCAGCCCTTTTCGTAGGCCTCACCGAACTCCTGCTCTGCCAGCGCGATCTCACCCTTGCATCGGTGGAGCTCCCCCAGCTCCGTCAGCGCCATCCCTTCATGGATGACCTCGAGCCCCGCCACCTCGGACCGACCCTGCTTCGCGTGCTCCTGCGCGGCCTGCCACTCGCCATGGTGTCGCAGGACCGTCGCTCGGTGGACCCGGCAACAACCGGGAAAGCACGTCAACTGCCGGCCTGCGCGCTCGGCGGTGTCGAGCCACTCAGCGGCCCGTTGGAAGTCCGCGGCCTCGATGCACGAGACGACCATCTCACAGAAGATTTCGGCACTGGCGAGCGGTCCCATCTGGCCCGCGAGCACCGCTGTCAGCGCTTCATCGATCAGTGCCAGGCCCGCGGCCACGTCTCCGGTGAGCGTGCGCAGGTAACCCTGCATGCTGATCCCCATCGCGAGGAGGTCCGGATCACCGACGCGGCCGGCAATCGCCTCCATCTCTCGGGCTTTGTCCTGCGCCTGCTCGAATGCCTTCAAGCGCGCCATGGTCTGACCTTCGATCCATGCCAAGAGCGCATGGGCGGCCGTCTCGGGGACCCCGTCGAGGAGCCGCTGGGCCCGACCGAGCCAGCCGGAGGCGGCGGAGGTGTTTCCGCTACCAAAGTGCAAGAGCGCGACATTCAGGGCGGCCGACGCGGCTTCGGGAGTCCGTCCCGCCCGCTCGTAGTGGACGTATGCGCGCTGTCGAGCGTCGACCGCCTCGGGCATGCGGCTCGCGCAGAACGCGACGATGGAGAGCGCCTCGAGATCTTCCGGCGACAGCTCGTCGAGGGCATCGGCCGCGCGGTAGGCCGCGAACGCTTCCTCCCAGGCGTGGTCGGCCGCCGCCCTTCGAGCCGAGCCCAAGATGTCATCTCGGTCCACGACGCCAAGGGTATCCACCAGGCATCGCCGCGCCCGGGGCGGACGGTCGTCAACCAGCCGCGGCAGCCGCCGGCTACCGCAGAACCCCTACGGCTGCGCGCTGTGATCTCGCGCGTCGCAGGTCACTCGTCGACAGGGGTGCATACCTCGAGCTCCATGCCGTCGACGTCACGGAAGAACAGCGACCACTCGCTGCCCAGGCGCTGGATCTCGCCGATGTCGGCTCCGGCGTCGATGAGTCGCTGCTTCACGTCCTCGAGGGCGGCGAGCGAGTCGACGGCCAGGGCGAAGTGATCGATCGCGCCCCGGCCGCCCTGCTTCCGTTGTTCGCCGACGATCTCATCCGGGGACGCCTCGAAGACATTGAGGGCCGCGCCGCCGCCGAGGTCGAGGATGAACATGCGTGGGTGGTCGGGCGTGGCGTCCATCCGAAACGTGACCTCGGCTCCGAACGCCCGCTTGTAGAAATCCGCGTGACGCTCGATGTTGGTTGTCAGCGTCGCTACGTGATTGAACCCTCTGGTGATCGGCATCGAAGCCTCCCGCGTTTGAGTCGTGCGGCCAGCCTAGAGGCGCTCTCCGCGGCTGCCCTCGCGGAACGACGCGAACCCCGCGGGTGTACCCGATTGCCGACGAACCCGACGCGGCGGGGCAGTCCGCACGGCCGGGCGCGGCGACACGAGCACGCAGACGTACATTGGCCGCGTGGCTGACGACATCGCGCTGACGCTGTTGAACGACGTGCGGCGAGCCCAGCAGGCCTGGCTCGACGGGCGGCTCGCGGACGTCAGGTTCGAGGGTCGTGGCGTAACCGACCCCTGGCGACTTCGCGCTACCTCCGTGTTTCAGCGCGAGGGCGACGAATGGCGCGCCGTCCATCGCCACGCGGACCCTCTTGTCCATTTCCGGTCGCTCGACGAGACGCTGGCGTTGATGGCCGGGCCAGGACGAATCGCGACTGAGAGCCCGCGGCCAGTCTGATTCGACGGAGACGTGTCAGGCGGGCATGCAGGCGCCGCCGTCGACGCACAGGACCTGGCCGGTGACGAAGTTGGCGTCGTCGCTGGCGAAGAACACCGCGGTGCCGGCCAGGTCCTCGGGCTCGAGCGTGCGCTTCATCGCGCTCATCATCGTGACCATGCCCATGAACTCCTCGGGGACGATCTTCTTCGTCGCCTCGGTCATGGTGACGCCGGGTGCGATGCAGTTGACGAGCACGTTGTACTGACCGAGCTGACCGGCCATGAACTTGGTGAGACCGACGATGCCCCACTTGGTCTGGCTGTACGTGAACGCTCCCAGCTCGTGGAACTTCTCCTGCGGAGGCATCAGGTACATATAGGCGGCACCCGACGACTGGTTGATGATGCGCCCCCAGCGCTTCTCGCACATCGTGGGCGTCACCGCTCTCGACATGAACCACGCCCCGTGCAGGTTCACGTCGAACACCCGCTTGAGATACTCGGGGCTGTTGTCGGAGTTGTCGATGTCGTAGTAGAGCGCGGCGTTGTTGACGAGGATGTCGATGGTGCCGAATCGATCGATCGTCTCGGCGGCGCAGTCGTTGGCGGACTCCTCGACGGCGATGTCGGTGGGCACGAACACGACCTCGCCCCTGCCCTTCAGCTCTGCCAGCGCCGACTCGCCCCGCTCCTTGCTGTAGTCGGCGACGACGACCTTCGCCCCCTCGTCGAGGAACCGGGCCGCATACGCCTTCCCGATCCCCTGCCCGGCCCCGGTGATGATCGCGACCTTTCCTTCCAACCTCATCTCAACCTCATCTCACACACCTCGATGCGTGCGTCGTTGCCAGTACTCCAAGCGGGGCCTGAGTCGCATCCGTCGGGGACGGGCGGGGTTGGCGACGGATGCGAGCTCAGGCCCCGCCCCCCAAGCCCCTTCATCGACGGTGGATCAGATTGAACCGCGCCGTCAGCACCGGCTCCCCGGTCTTGTCGTCGCTCCACACCGTCTCGGACACGACGAACGTCATCGTCTTGCCCTTGCTCTCCTTCTCGTACGCGTCCACCACCTTGCCCTCGCTGCGCAGGACGTCGCCCGCCACGATCGGACGGTGGTACTCGAACTCCTGCTCGCCGTGCAGCACCAGGCCGCCGTTCTGCATCAGCTTGCCGATCACCTCGAACATCGGGTTGCCCTCGACCGGCTTCAGCCCCTGCTGCAGCTCGGGGTAGCGGCCCCAGAACTCGAGGGCGAAGCCGAAGGTGGGCGGCGCGGGGACGCCATCGAACCCGGCCGCCTCGGCCGCGTTCACGTCGCTGTACACCGCGTTGTCGTCCTTCACCGCCTTGGCGAAGTTGGCGAGCGGCGCACGCTCGACCTGCACGCGCGCACGCCCCGTCTCCCTGCCGATGATGCTGGTGTCGACCGCCATGTACCCTCCTCGGACGCGACTACCCTGACACGAGCGTCAGACGATAACCGAAGAGGAGGACCTGTGGGCATTCCCGACGACCGGATTCTCGACGGCAAGGTGGCGATCGTCACCGGGGCCGGGCACGGTGTCGGCCGGGGTGAGGCGCTCGAGCTCGCCGCCGAAGGCGCGAAGGTCATCGTCAACGACCTGGGCGGCTCCGTCACCGGCGAGGGCGCCGACAAGCGGCCGGCCGAGGAGGTCGCCGAGATCATCCGCAGTCGCGGCGGCGAGGCCGTGGCCAACTACGACGACGTCGCCGACTTCAACGGCGCGAAGAGCATCGTCGACCAGGCGGTCGAGACCTACGGCCGGCTCGACGTCCTCGTTAACAACGCCGGCATCCTGCGCGACCGCATGATCTTCTCGATGAGCGAGGACGACTTCGACGCCGTCATCCGCGTGCACCTCAAGGGCACGTGGTGCATGAGCCGTCACGCGTCGGCGTACTGGCGTGAGCAGTCGAAGGCCGGCGACCAGCCCCGGGCCGCCATCGTCAACACCGTGTCGAGCGCAGGCCTCCAGGGCCAGGCGAGCCAGTCGAACTACGGCGCGGCCAAGGCGGGCATCGCGGCGATGACGATCATCACCAGCCTCGAGCTCGGGCGCTACGGCGTCCGCGTCAACGCGATCGCGCCCGGCGGCTTCACCCGCATGGTGGGCCAGGCCATGAAGGACATCGAGATCAAGGAGCCCGACGAGTACACCGAGTTCAACGCCATGAACCCGGGCAACTCCGCGCCCATGGTGGCGTGGTTGGCCTCCGACCAGGCACTGCACGTCACCGGCCAGGTGTTCCGGGCCGTCGGCAACACCATCGCCCACTACCAGCCGTGGCAGCTGGGCGAGCTGTTCGAGAGCAAGACGAAGGAAGGGCCGACGAAGTGGCGGCCGGCCGACATCGGTCCCACCGTCAACGCGTTCGTCTTCCGGTCGCGCAACCCCGGCATGGTGCTGCCGGGCAGCAAGTAGGAGGCGCGGGGATGGGACTGCTCGACGGAAAGGTCGCGATCGTGACCGGCGCAGGGCGCGGCATCGGTCGTACCGAGGCGTTGCTGCTCGCGTCCGAGGGCGCCAAGGTGGTCGTCAACGACGTCGGCGGCGCCATGACCGGCGAGGGGCAGGACCAGACCCCCGCCCAGCAGGTGGTCGACGAGATCCAGGCGGCCGGCGGCGCGGCCGAGGCGAACTACGACAGCGTCACCGACTTCGAGGGCGCCGGACGCATGGTCGACCAGGCCGTCAAGGTGTTCGGCGGGCTCGACATCCTTGTGAACAACGCGGGGATCCTGCGCGACAAGATGAGCTTCAACATGGACGAGGCGGACTGGGACGCGGTGATCGCCGTCCACCTGAAGGGCCACTTCTGCCCCAGCCGGCATGCAGCCGCGTACTGGCGGGCGCGGTTCAAGGAGACGAGCGCGCCGGTCAACGCGAAGATCATCAACACCGCGTCGGAGTCGGGCCTCTACGGCAACGCGGGCCAGCTCAACTACGCGGCGGCGAAGGCGGGCATCGCGGCGATGACGATCGTGCTCGCGCGCGAGCTCGAGCGACTCGGGGTGCGCGTCAACGCGATCGCGCCGGTGGCGCGCACCCGGCTCACCGAGGCCACCCCGGGCGCGGGTGAGTTCATGCAGGCCAAGGAAGGCCAGTTCGACCGCTTCGCTCCCGAGAACGTGGCCGCGGTCGTCGGCTGGCTGGCGTCCGACCTCTCCGACGGTGTGTCCGGCCAGGTCGTGAAGGTGCAGGGCGGGCTGGCCCAGATCGTGCAGGGCTGGCGTCCGGTCACCGAGATCACCGCCGACAAGCCGTGGACGATCGAGAGCATCGCCGACGGGCGCGACGCGCTTTTCGCGAAGAGCGCGCCCGGCGTGCCGCCGTTCATGTTCTCGTTCGAGGGGTAGCGCGTGGAACTGGCCTGGGGCCCGGACGAAGAGGCGTTCCGGGCCGAGCTGGCGACGTTCCTCGACGCCAACGCGCCGTCCGAGGCGCGCGGCCGCGACTTCCCGCAGGACGACGAAGGGGGCGGCGGCATCCCTGACTGGGCGCGCGCCTGGCAGGCGACGCTGTTCGACCACGGCTGGCTGGTGCCCGGCTATCCACCCGAGCTCGGTGGACGTGACGCCACGCCCGTGCAGACGCTGATCTACCTGGAGGAGATGTCCGCCCGGGGCCTGCCCCGGGCGCTGCACTTCCCCGGCTACGCCATCGTCGCGCCCAGCCTGCTGGAGTTCGGCACCGACGAGCAGAAGGCGCTCGCGCCCGCGGCTCTGCGAGGCGACACGGTGTGGTGCATCGGCATGAGCGAGCCCGACGCCGGCTCCGACCTCGCGTCGCTCTCGACCCGTGCGGTCCTCGACGGCGACCAGTTCGTGGTCAACGGCCAGAAGGTCTGGACCTCGTACGCGATGTGGGCGCAGAAGTGCTTCCTCTACGCCCGCACCGACCTCGCGGCGCCGAAGCACAAGGGGATCAGCGTCCTCATCCTCGACATGGACACGCCGGGCATCGAAGTGCGGCCGCTGCGCCACATCACCGGCAACGTCGACTTCGCCGAGGTGTTCTTCACCGACGTGATCGTGCCCCGCGACAACCTCATCGGCGCGATGAACGACGGGTGGCGCATCACCATGGGCTCACTCGCGCACGAGCGCGGCGGCCTCTGGGTGCAGGGCGTGTCCGCGCTGCAGTTCTCGCTCGACGGGCTGGTCGCCCTGGCCCGCCGCACGGGCCAGGACCGCGACCCCGTCGTGCGCCGCCGGCTCGCCGACGCGTACGCCCGGGTGGCGGGCCTGCGCGCCCTCGGCTACAAGGGCTTCAGCAGCTTCGCCCAGGGCAGCTCGGCGCCCGAGCACTCCTACCTCAAGCTGGCCGTGTCCGAGCAGGGCAAGGCGCTCTACGAGCTGGGCATGGAGCTCGAAGGCGAGATGGCCGTGGTGGTCGATCGCGAGGTGAACCCCGACGCTGGGCGGTGGGTGCGGAGCTTCTTCACCAGCTTCGCCAACACCATCGCCGGCGGGACCTCCGAGATCCAGCGCAACATCATCGCCGAGCGGGTGCTCGGCCTCCCGCGGGGTGGCGGGTGAGGCGCGTCGCGATCGTGGGCGCGGCGTTGTCGGACTGCGGGCGCGTCGACGACAAGAGCGCATTCGCGCTGCACCAGCAGGCAACCGCACGCGCGATCGCCGACGCGGGCCTCACCAAGGACGACATCGACGGCTTCATGTCGAGCGGCCTCGGCACGCTCGCACCGATCGAGGTCGGCGAGTTCATGGGGATCAGGCCCAGCTGGGTCGACTCCACCAGCGTCGGTGGCAGCACGTGGGAGGTCATGCTCGAGCACGCCTACGCGGCGATCGCCACCGGGCTCGTCGACGTCGTGGCGCTGGCCTACGGGTCGACCGCCCGCGCCGACCTGAAGAAGCGTCTCCGCAGCGCGAACCTGAGCTTCGGCACGCGCGGCCCGACGCAGTTCGACGCGCCGTTCGGGCACACGCTCATCGCCAAGTACGCCATGGTGGCCCGCCGGCACATGCACGAGTTCGGCACGACCATCGAGCAGTTGGCCGAGATCGCGGTGTCGGCCCGCCACAACGCCTCGCTGAACCCCGACGCCTACCACACCGACCCGATCACGATCGACGACGTGCTCGGCTCGAGGATGATCGCCGACCCCCTCACCAAGCTGCACTGCTGCGTCCGCTCCGACGGCGGTGGCGCCGTCATCCTCGCCGGCGAGGAGCGCGCCCGCGACTGTGCCAAGGCCCCGGTGTGGGTGCTCGGCACGGGCGAAGCCGTGTCACACACGACGATGAGCGAATGGGAGGACTTCACCGAGTCGCCGTGCGTACGGTCGGGCGAGCAGGCGTTCCGGCGCGCGCGGATCACGCCGGACGACGTCGACGTGTGCCAGCTCTACGACGCGTTCACCCCGATGGTGCTGCTGACCGTCGAAGGGCTGGGGTTCTGCAAGAAGGGAGAGGGCGGGCCGTTCGTGGCGGACGGGAAGCTGCGCGTCGGCGGCGCGCTGCCGACCAACACCGACGGCGGCGGCCTCTCCGCGTGTCATCCGGGCATGCGGGGCATCTTTCTGCTCGTCGAGGCGACCCGGCAGCTGCGCGGCGAGTGCGGCCCCCGTCAGGTGCCCGACGCCGAGATCGCCTGCGTCAACGGCACCGGTGGCTGGTTCTCCTCGGCCAGCACCGTGATCCTCGGGGCGGCATAGGGACATGGACTTCTAGCGACATGGACTTCTAGCGACATGGACTTCACGCTCACGCCCGAGCAGGAGCTGTTGCGCGACTCCGCCCGTTCGCTGCTCGCCAAGGAGTGCCCGACGTCGCTGGTCCGCGCCCACGCCGACGACCCGGGCGCGGCCGGGCCGTTGTGGAAGCACCTGCGCGAATGGACGGAGATCGGGGCGGGCCCGCTCGTCGACCTGTGCCTGTTCCTCGAGGAAACCGGTGCGGTGCTCGCGCCGGGGCCGTTCTTCGCCACCACCGCGCTGTACGCGCCGCTGCTCGCCGCCGCCGGCGCCGAGCCGGGCGTTGGTGTCGGCACCGTGGCGCTCCCGGGGCACCCGTACGTGCTCGAGGCCGAACGCGCCGACGTCGTCGCCGTCGTCGAGCCCGACCCGTCCGGCCCGCGCGTACGCCTCCTCGAGCGGCCGCCCGCCCGCTTCGTGGCCACCATCGATTCGTCGCGCCGGCTCTACTCGGTCGACCCGAGCGGCGATGGCGACAGCGTGCCGATCGCGAGCGCCGCACTCGAGGGCGTGCTCGCCCGCGCCTACGTGGCGCTCGCGGCCGAGCTCATGGGCACGGTGCGGTGGTTGTTCGACACCACGCTCGCCTACGCGAAGACGCGGGTGCAGTTCGACCGGCCCATCGGCTCGTTCCAGGCGATACAGCACAAGCTGGCCAACATGGCGCTCGTCAAGGAGCAGGCGTGGAGCGCGGTCTACTACGCGGCCATGACGATCGACGCAGGCGACCCCGAGCTGCGCCGCGCCGCGCACGTGGCCAAGGTGATGGCGGGCGAGGCGGCCAAGCTCAACGCCAAGGACGCCATCCAGATCCACGGCGGGATCGGCTACACGTGGGAGCACGACCTCCACCTCTACATCCGCCGCGCCTATGCGTCGGAGTACCTCCTCGGCACCAGCGACTGGCACCGCGACCGCCTCGCCTCTCTCATCCTCTGACCACCACCCTCGTTCTCTCTGGGTTGGTCAGACCTCGATGACGGTCGCGATGCCCATGCCGCCGCCCGCGCAGAGCGACGCGACGCCGTGCCCGCCGCCGCGGCGGCGCAGCTCCATGACGAGGTGGCCGAGGATGCGGGCGCCCGAGGCGGCGACGGGATGGCCGATGCCGACCGCGCCGCCGTCGACGTTCACGTTCTCGGGCGAGAAGCCGAGCACCCGGGTGCAGGCGACGGCCATCGAGGCGAAGGCCTCGTTGATCTCGGCCAGCTTCACGTCGGCCGTGGTCAAGCCGGCGCGCTCGAGGGCGCGCGGGATCGCGATCGTCGGGGCGATACCCGTGTCGCGCGGCGCGACACCGGCACACGCCCAGCTCCTGATGGTGGCCAGGGGCTCGAGGCCGTGAGCCTTGGCGTAGTCGCCGTCGACGATCACGAGCGCAGCGGCGCCGTCGTTGAGGCTCGACGAGTTGCCCGCGGTGACCCGGCCGCCCTCCTTGAAGATGGCGGGCAGCGCGGCCAGCTTCTCGAGCGAGGTCGTGCGGCGGGGATGCTCGTCGGTGTCGAAGATGCCGCCCTCGATCTCGACGGGCACGATCTCGTCGACGAAGCGACCGGCGTCGATGGCGGCGATCGCCCGCATGTGCGAGTGGTAGGCCCACTCGTCCATCTCCTCGCGGGTGATGTTGCACCTGTCGGCGGTGTTCTCCCCCACGGTGACCCCCATGTTGCGCGTCGGGGCGTCGGGTGTCTCCGGATGGCTGTCGGGGATGAACCCCGACACCGTGTGCGTCATGCTCTCGAGCCCGCCGGCGATGACGACCTTGTCCATGCCCGCCTTGATCGACGCGGCAGCGGCATTGACGGCCTGCAGACCGCTGCCGCACTGGCGGTTCATCGCGACGCCGGGTGTGTCGAGCGGCAGGCCCAGGTCGAGTGCGACGTAACGGGCGAGGTCGCCGCCGCCTTGGAGCACCTCGCCCATGACCACGTCGTCGACGTCGTCGGGGGAGACACCCGACCGCTTCAGGGCTTCGGCGATCGCGATCTTGCCGAGCTCGACGATGGGGGTCCGGGCCAGCGAGCCCTTGTAGGCGTCGGCGACCGGAGTGCGGGCGAAGGAGACGACAACGGCTTCGGGCATGACGGCGAGCTTAGCTGACGCCTGCGTCAGAGAGCGCCGTCAGAGTGTGGCCGTGGGCGGGCGCTCGCGCGCGACCGGCTCCACCTCGAAGAACCTCTCGGTCCGGAAGCCGAACACCGACGCGATGGCGTTCGACGGCACCGACTCGACGCGCTGGTTGTAGGCCCGCACGTTGGCGTTGTAGAAGCGCCGGGCCGCCTGGATGCGGTCCTCGGTGTTGGTGAGCTCGTCCTGCAGGGCGAGGAAGGCGGTGTCGGCCTTCAGGTCGGGGTAGCGCTCGGCGACCGCGAGCAGACTGCGGAGCGACCCGACGAGCGCGTTCTCCGCGCCGGCCTGCGCCGCGGTGGGCTCGGACCCCCTCACGGTGCCGGCGGGCTCCATGTAGCCGACTGCGGCCGCGCGCGCCTCGGTGACCTCGGAGAGAACCTCTCGCTCGTGCACCGCGTAGCCCTCCACGGTCTCCACCAGGTTGGGGATGAGGTCGTGGCGCCGGCGCAGCTCGGTGTCGATGTTCGACCACGAGTCGCGGATGAGGTTCCGCTGGCGGACGAAGCGGTTGTACGACGACGCGACCGCGAGCACGACGGCACCCATGGTGCCGAGGACGACCCAGATCACGGTCACGGCGACGAGCCTCGCGCCGGGTAGAGGCTCCACACCACGTTGGGCACGTGCGCGTGGAAGCTCTGAAGCACCTGCACCAGGCTCGGCAGCTCCGCGGGCCGCACCCGGCGCGTCGCGCACAACAGGTCGGACCCCACCACCTCGAACGTGCAACCGCTCGACGCGTCGAGCAGGAACGCCATCATGCGCGCGTCGATCAGGTCGAAGGCGAACTTGCGGTCTTCGCTCTTCACCCGGAAGGCGCGGTTGAACTCCTCCGACTCGAACTCGATGTCGTCGAAGCCGAGGGCTCCCCCCAAGCGGGTGAGGACGTTCTCACGTCCCACGGTGATGCCCGGGACGTGCGCGTCGATCGACGTCGTGGAGCACGAGAAGCGGTGATAGCTGCGACTTCGACCTCCCTTCGAGTCGGTGCTCTCGTCGTAGTACCAGTAGTCGCAGACCCGGACCGCAAGGTTGCCCGCCACCCCCCAGAGCACGTTCTCGACGCCGCGCCCGTCGCCGCGCCTGAACAACGCGAAGGGCAGGTCGACGGTGTCGAACGGATCATCGGGCGCGTAGCGGAAGCCGAGGCTGGTCGCCACCGCGGTGAGAGCCGCGCGGCGCTTCTGGGTGATCTGGCGCGAGATGAGGTAGCCGCCGACGACGGCGACGACGACGACCACGACGACGACGGCGATCTGCATGGCGCGTGCGTCAGGCCGGCCGGAACACCGGCAGCATCACCTCGTCGTCGGCTGCGCGGAAGGCGACCCGCAACGGCATATCGACCCGCAGGCTCTCGAAGTCGCAGTCGACGATATTGGTCATCGCACGCGGTCCCTCCTCGAGGTCCACGACGGCGGCCACGTAGGGAACCCGGTCGGGCCACGGGGGCAGGTCGTTCTGATGCACGACCGACCACGTGTACAGCGAGGCCCGCCCGCTCGCCTCCTCCCAGTCGACGTCGTCGCTCCAGCAGTGGGGGCAGAAGGGCCGCGGGTAGTAGTGGGCGCGCGCGCAGGCTCGGCACCGCTTGATCAGGAAGCGGCCGTCGCGAGCCGCGTCCCAGAAGGGGCGCGTCGACGTGTCGGGCGTGGGCAGATCGAATCGCATGCTCGTGACACGGGGCCTGCCGACCGCGGGCCTGCGCGCCTCACTCATGATCGCTGACGCTACTGTCACCCGCCATGGGAATGCTCGACGGCAGGACCGCCATCGTCACGGGCGCGGGACGCGGCATCGGACGGGCCGAAGCGCTGCTGCTCGCGGCCGAAGGGGCCCGCGTCGTCGTGAACGACCGCGGCGCGGCGCTCGAGGGAGGCGGGACCGACACGGCAGTGGCCCAGCAGGTGGTCGACGAGATCACAACTGCCGGCGGCGAGGCCGAGGCCAACGGTGACGACGTCGCGACGTGGGACGGCGCGCGCGACCTGGTGCAGCAGGCGATCGACCGGTTCGGCCGGCTCGACATCCTCGTGAACAACGCCGGCATCCTGCGCGACCGCATGAGCTTCAACATGGAGGAAGCCGACTGGGACGCGGTGGTCAACGTCCACCTCAAGGGCCACTTCGCCCCTACCCACTTCGCGGCCATGCACTGGCGGGCCCGCGCCAAGGCGGGCGAGGAGAACGTCGCCGGGCGCATCGTCAACACGTCCAGCGAGGCCGGGCTGTTCGGCAGCGCGGGACAGGCCAACTACGCGGCGTGCAAGGGCGGCATCGTCTCGCTTACGTGGGTGCTCGCGCGGGAGCTCGGGCGTTACGGGGTCACCGCCAACGCGATCGCACCCCGTGCCCGCACGCGCATGACAGAGAACCTCGCGGGCGGGTTCATGGACGCCAACGACGCCGAGTTCGACCCGTGGGACCCGGCCAACGTCGCGCCCGTCGTGGCCTGGCTGGCGAGCGAGGAGGCGGGCGACGTGAACGGACAGGTGTTCATCGTGTACGGCGGCCAGGTCCACCTCGTGGCCCCCTTCAGCATCGCCAACACCATCGACAAGGGCACCCGATGGACGGCAGCCGAGCTGGCCGACGAGAAGAACGGGCTCTTCGGCGAGCACCGCCGAGGTGCGCCGAAGAACCCCGGCGGATGAGCGTGCTCCTCGTCGATCAGCTGCGGCTCATGGCGGGGCGGGTGCCGGATGCGATCGCGTACCGCACGGTCGACGGCGAGCACATCACGTTCGCGGCGTGGGAGGCCGAGTCGAACCGCCTGGCGCGCGGCCTCGTGGGACGCGGCGTGGCCAAGGGCGACCGGGTCGCCATCTACCTCGACTCGGCCGACGTGCTGCGCTGGATCGTCGCCTACGCGGCGGTGCACAAGGCAGGGGCGGTGGCCGTCCCCACCAACACCCGACTCGTGGCGCGCGAGCTCGCGTTCGTCCTCGGTCACGCGGAGGTCGCCGCCATCGTCACGGGCGGTCCGCTCCGCGAGGCGGCTCGTGGGTTGGCCGGAGTGGTGATCACCACCGAACAGTGGGACGACGCGCTGGACGACGACGCCGGCGAGTTCCAGGTGCCCGTCTCCCCCGACGACCTTGCCGACATCATGTACACCTCGGGCACCACCGGCCGGCCCAAGGGCGTCGTCGTGCGCCACCGCAACTCGGCGCTCATCCCCAACAACGTGCCGGAGTGGAGCGGCTCCTACTGGCTGCACGGCAGCCCGCTGTTCACGTTCGCGGGCATCTCGTTCATCTACAACCCGATGAAGATGGGGATGACGGCCCTCTACATGCCGAAGTTCGACGCCGGCACGTGGCTGTCGACCGTCGAGCGCGAGCGACCGGGCGCGGCGTTCATCGTGCCCGCGATGGCCCAGCTGCTGATCGCCCACCCGCGCTTCGACTCCGCCGACCTGTCGAGCCTGTGGATGTGCTCGCTCGGAAGCGCCCCTCTCGCACCCAACACTTTGCGGCGCCTGCAGGAGAAGCTCCCCGGGGCAACCGTGTCGAACGGCTACGGCATGACCGAGGCGGGGCCCGCCTACTGCTCGATGCCGAAGGAGGAGTCGTCGCGGCGCATCGGGTCGGTCGGGAAGCCGATGCCGCCGATGGAGGTGCGCAGCGTGGGGCCCGACGGCCGCGTGCTGGCGCCCGGCGACGTGGGCGAGATCCACATCCGCATGCCCGGCCGTGAGCGGGAGTACTACAACGACCCCGAGGCGACCGCCGCCACGTGGGAGGACGGCTGGCTCCACACGGGCGACCTCGGCTACGTCGACGACGACGGCTATCTCTACATCGTGGGTCGCCAGAAGGAGGTCATCATCCGCGGCGGCAACAACATCTACGCGACCGACATCGAGGGCGTGCTGCTCGAGCACCCCGCCGTGCAGGAGGCCGCGGTCATCGGTGTGGCGCACGACGTGCTCGGCGAGGACCTGGCCGCGTTCGCGGTCCTGCGGCCGGGCGCCACGCTGTCGGTCGAGCAGCTGCAGGTTTTCTGTGCCGAACGGCTGGCCGACTACAAGGTGCCGCGGCGCATCACGTTCCTCGAGACGCTTCCCCGCAACGCCACCGGCAAGGTGCTCAAGCACGAGCTGGTTCAATCGACATGAGCGACGAACCCGAGGTCTGCGTCTGGTTCAACCCGGGCTGCTCGAAGTGCCGCGGCGCCCGCGACCTGCTCGACGGTCGCGGTGTCGAGGCGCAGTACTTCCGCTACCTCGACGACAGCCCGTCGGCCGGCGACATCCGGCGGGTGATGCGACAGCTCGGGATCGACGACCCACGCCTGATGATGCGCACCGGTGAGGCCGTCTACCGCGAGCTCGCCCTGGCCGACGAGCACGGTGACGCGCTGATCGCGGCCATGGTCGAGCACCCCGTCCTCGTCGAGCGGCCCATCGTGATCCGAGACGACCGCGCGGTCATCGCCCGGCCGCCCGAGAAGCTGCTCGACCTGCTCGACTGAGACGCGTCAGCGACAGACGAACACGCCGACGTGTGTCCTGGCGCGGAAGACACCGTCTCGCGCGATGCGCGCCCCCGCGATCCGCCCGGCCTCCTCGAGCACCGCCGGCCACATGGCCACGTCCGGCAGCAGCCACGCGACCGGCACGCGCTGACTGTCGATGTACGCCACGAGCGGTGCCACGTCGGGCACGGCGAGGCTCCGCCGCAGCTCGTGTGCCTCGATCCGCGTGAACGCCGCCGCGAGCTGATCCTCGCCGTTCTCGAACGTGAACCCGGCGATGAGGCTCGGCCGCTCGACGCGGACGCCCGCCACGGCCGACATGGCATCAGCGGCCAGCGCCTGCAGCTCGGCCTGATGGTCGCGCCCGTTCGTCATCGCCAGGACCGTGCCGCCGGGTCGCACCACGCGGCGCAACTCGCGTGCCGCGGTGACGACGCTCGGCACGTGATACAGCATGTGCATGGCGAGGGCGACGTCGACCGAGTCGGAATTGAGGGGCAGCGACTGGGCGTCGGCCTGCACGAGCATGCGATGGAGGCCGAACGGCTCGATCCCGGCCAGCATCCCGGCCGACAGGTCGCACGCCACCACCAACGAGGCACCGCGCTCACGGGCCAACGGCAGGTAGCGGCCGTTCCCGCAGCCGACGTCGACGACCCGCTCGCCCCCCCGCCACGCGATCAGGTCGAGCGCCCAGCGCGACGCGTCGACGGGCGACTCCGCCCACCGGTAGATGGCCTGACGGGCCGCGAGGTTGTCGGCGGTGCCGTACTGCTGCTCGGTCAGGATCCTCCGGAACGAGGACGCCTCGGTCACTGCAGCACGAGATCTGCCAGCCGCTGGCGCTGCCAGCCCTGGTAGCCGAACAGCACGTCGTTCTGCTTCGCCCGGCGGAAGTAGAGGTGACAGTCGACGTCCCACGTGAAGCCGACGCCCCCGTGCACCTGGATGTTCTCGGCCGTGATGAAGTTGGACGCCTCACCGACGAAGCCCTTCGCCATGGCCGCCGCGGTCTCGCGCTGCGGATCGTCGACATCGCTCGTCCACGCCGCATAGTGGGTGCCGACGCGACACAGCTCGAGCTGATGGAGCATGTCGACGATCTTGTGCTTGATGACCTGGAACGTCGCGATGGGACGGCCGAACTGCACCCGCTGCTTGGAGTACTCGACCGCGAGCGCCAACGCGGCGTCGCACGTGCCCACGGTCTCCGCGGCCAGCGCGACCGTGATGTCGTCGACGATGCGACGCAACAGCTCCGTCTGGTCTCCCGCAGGACCCAGCCGCCGTGCCGGCCGCTGCTCGAGGCGCAGGCGCGCCACCTTGCGGGTGACGTCGAGCGTCGGCACGGGCTCTCCTTCGGGCGCCTCGACCAGGAACGCGCCCAGACCGTCGTCGGTGCGGGCGACGACGATCGCCCAGTCCGCGGTGTGGCCGTCGAGCACGACCGGCTTGTGCCCGTCGAGCACGAACCCGTCGCCCGAGCCCGTTGCAGTCGCGGTGACCCGGAGCAGCGGATCACCCGCCCCGAGCTCCTCGAGCGCGAACGTGCCGCGGCGTGCACCCGATGCCATGTCGCCCAGCAGCTCGGTCGCCCCGAGCCCGCGGGCCGCGAGCGTCGCCATCACCGCCGACGAGAAGAACGGACCGGGGAGGGGCAGCTTGCCCATCTCCTCCTGCACGACGACGAGATCGACGAGGCCGCCGCCGGCGCCGCCGTCGGACTCAGGGATCAACAGGCCGACCCAACCGAGCTCGGCCATCCGCGCCCAGAGGTCGTCGGTGAAACCGCGCTCGTCGTCGATCATCGAACGCACGTAGGACGATGGCGTCTCGGCGCCGAGAAAGGCGCGCACGGTCTCACGCAGCGCGTGCTGATCGGGGCTGAAATCGAAGTCCACGGCCCGAACCTACATCCCTGACACGCGTGTTAGCTTTCTCGCGTGGACTTCGCGTTTACGCCCGACGACGAAGCCTTTCGTGCCGAGCTTCGTCAGTGGCTCGACGAGAACGTTCGCGACTTCAACGCGGCGAGCCAGAGAAGCGACACCAAAGGCGGCGCCGGCGCAGGTGGCGGTCACGACCTGCTGCGCACCATGGAGCGGCGCAAGGCGTGGCAGCGCCGGCTCAACGAAGGGCGCTGGGCGGCCATCAACTGGCCGCGCGAGTGGGGTGGGCGCGAGGCCAGCATCATGCAGAACGTCATCTACTCGGAGGAGAACGCGCGGGTCAAGGCGCCGGGGATCTACAACGCCAACGGCATCTGGCAGATCGGTCCCATGATCATCCACTGGGGCACCGAGGAGCAGAAACGACGTTGGCTGCCCGCCATCCTCACGGCCGACGAGCACTGGTGCCAGGGCTTCAGCGAGCCCGAGGCCGGCAGCGACCTCGCCAACCTGCGGACGGCCGCGGTCCGCGACGGCGACGAGTACGTGCTCGACGGTCAGAAGATCTGGATCAGCACGGCCCACATCGCCAAGTGGGGCCTGTTCCTCGTGCGCACCGACCCCACCGCGATCGAGCGCGGCGCCAAGCACGAGGGGATCACCGCCCTGATCGTCGACATGGAGGTGCCGGGCATCGAGTGCCGTCCCATCCGCGAGATCACGGGTGACGCGCTGTTCAACGAGGTCTTCTTCACCAGCGCCCGGGTGCCCGTCGAGTACCGGCTGGGCGAGGAGGGGCAGGGCTGGCAGGTGGCCATGGGCACGCTCGGTCACGAGCGCGTCGGCACCTCGGGGCTCTCCATCACCATGCGGATCGAGCTCGACAACATGATCGCGGCGACGCGTAAGCACAACCCGGAGGCGCTCGACGACCCCGACCTCCGCGAGCGCATCGCTCGCGCGTACACCCAGATCGAGCTGACGCGTCTGCTCAACTACCGCGCGCTGTCGAAGGTGCTGAAAGGCGAGAAGAACTGGCCCGAGGTGCCACTGGCCAAGCTCCAATGGAGCCACCTGTCGCAATACCTCGCCGAGCTCGGGGTCGACCTGCTCGGTCCCGCGGGTCTCCTCGCTCGCGGTGGGCCCGACGCCGTCGCGAACGGGCACTACACCAACAACTACACGTGGCAGCGCTACACCTCGATCGGCGCGGGCACGACCGAGGTGCAGAAGAACATCATCGCCGACCGCGCCATCCGCCTGCCGAAGCGTTAGCTCTCGTGCAGGTGCCGCGCCGCTCGAACCGCCCGATATGACCGACGTGCGCGCCGCGGCCCGTGCGATCGCCGCGTACGGCCTGGCCGGCACCACCACCGAGCTTCCCCGTGGACCGATGGCCGACGACGAATGGTTGGCGCTCCTCGGCGCGGCACGCGCCCAGCGGATGAGTGGCCACCTCGCGCACGCCATCGAAGAGAACGCGCTCGCCGTCACCGCGGTCCAGCTCGAGCAGGCGGGCGACAGTCACCTCCGTGAGATGTCTCTCGCGCTCCTCCTGGAACGCACCCTGCTCGAGGTCGTCGACCTCTTCGAGACCCTCGAGATCCCGTACCGGGTGCTGAAGGGATCGGCGGTGGCCCACCTCGACTACGCCGACCCTTCGCTGCGGTCGTTCGGCGACATCGACCTGCTGGTGCCCTCCTCGCAGTTCGACTCGGCCGTCGAAGCGCTCTCCGCCGCCGGCCACCGCCGGCGCTTCCCGGAGCCCCGTCCCGGCTTCGACCGCCGCTTCGGCAAGGGGACGAGCTTCTCCGACGCCGAAGACACCGAGATCGACCTGCACCGCACGTTCGTCCTCGGGCCCTACGGCCTCAGCATCGATCTCGATGCGCTGTGGCTCTCGTCTTCGACCTTCGTGCTCGCGGGCCGCACCATCCACGCGCTGCGTCCCGAGCACCGGTTCCTCAACGCGTGCTACCACGCGGTCCTCGGCAACACACCGCCGCGCCTCGTGCCGCTGCGCGACGTCGCCGAGCTGCTGCTCGCGGGCAACGTCGACGTCGACGAGATCCGCCGGCTGGCCGCGGCGTGGAGGGCCGACGCGGTCGTGGCCCTCGCGGTGCGGTCCGCGTGGGACGCGTTCGCGCTCGCCGACGCGACCGCGCTCTCGTTCTGGGCGTACCGGTACGAGCCCGAGCCGTGGGAACGGCGGGCGCTCTCGGTGTACCAGCGCCCCGACAAGGGCTACGCGGCGCGCTCGCTCGCCGCGGTCCGCGCCATCCGGGGCACCTCGAACAAGCTGGCCTTCGTGCGGGCGCTCACCTTCCCGAAGCGCGACTACCTCGAGGGCCGTCACGGCAGCTTCACCCAGCGCTGGCGGCGTGGGCTGCGCGACCTGAAGCGCTAGCGGCGATCAGTCCTCGTCGCCGGCGTCCTCACCCACGGTGAAGCCGAGTCCCTCTGCGGGACCGTTGGCGACGTCGACGGACGAACCGGCCGGCACGCCCTGCTCGATCAGCGCGGCACTGATCGCCCGGACCAACTTCGAGGGCCGCGGTGTGGATGCGTCGGATGCCAACTCGCTCTCCTCCCCTCAGCACGCCGTGGCGCGCGGCTTGCAGACGACCCCCACCACGCAGGGATCGGCCGGGTGCGAACACTCCGCGTCCACCCCCGCGCAGAGGCACAGGCAGTTGCAGTCGTCGCTCGTCTTGCCCGTGCAGTCGAAGTACATCGTCTGCCCGACGGGCGGGACCACCGTGGCGCAGAACGTGCAGTCACACGGCTTCGGCGTGCCCGCGGGCCGGCCGTGCACCCGGCCGATCGAGGTGACCGCGGGCGCGGCCCAGACGAGGCCGCCGGCCGCGATCCCACGGGTGATGAGGGTCCGCCTGCTGAGGCTGGATGTGCGGCCACGTGCGCCCGTCATCTCCACCGGCCCTCCCCGCGTCGTTCGGCGTCGGACGGGGTGAGCCTAGGACCATTCAGGCGTTTTGTCGAGAATATTCCAGTTCAGGCGGATTGCCGGGTTTTCCCCCTCGCCGGGTGCCCCGCGGCAGAGACGATATGGGAGCATCCGCGACCATGAGCCGGCTGCACGACCTCACCCTGGGCGACGTCCTCCGCGAGAACCGGCGGAGCTACCCGGGGAAGGCGGCGCTCGTCTGCGGCAGCGACCGGCACACGTACCCCGCGATGGACGACCGGGTGAACCGGCTCGCGAACGCGCTGCTGGCCGACGGGGTGGGCCGCGGCGACCGGGTGCTGTGGCTGGGCCAGAACTGCCATCGCGTGCTCGAAGCGCTGCTCGCGGCGGCCAAGATCGGCGCCGTCTTCTGCCCCATGAACTGGCGCCAGACCGCGGAGGAGCTCACGTTCGTCGTCGACGACGTCGATGCCCGCGTCGTCATCTGGCAGCAGGAGGAGATCGGGGAGGCCGCGAGCGGCGCCCGCGCCAACGCGACGTCGAGGGGTCTATGGCTGCAGCACGACGCCGGCGGTGACGGCAGCTACGAGGCATTTCTCGCCTCGGGTGCGCCCGACGACCCCGACCTCGAAATCGACCCGGCCGACCCGGTGCTGATGCTCTACACCGCCGCGTTCGCGGGCCGGCCCAACGGCGCTCTCCTGTCCCACACCGCGATCACGACGCAGGACATGGTGATCGGGATGCTGCAGGAGATCACCGGCGCCTACGTGTATCTGAACTCGGGCCCGCTGTTCCACATCGCCACCTTCATGACGACGCTCGCCACGTTCCACTTCGGCGGCACCAACGTGTTCACCCGAAGGGTCGACGCTGAGGAGCTCTGCCGGATTATCGCGGTCGAGCGCTGCACCGGCGCGTTCCTCCTTCCGCCCACCATCGACCAGATCGTCGCGGTCAACCGCGACGGCAAGTACGACCTGAAGAGCCTGCGCACCTACCCGGGCAAGCCCGAGTGGACCGAGATGATCACGGTCGACACCAGCGCCTGGGCGCGCCACCCCGGGGGGTACGGGCAGACCGAGGTCATGGGCATGCTGACGCTCAACTCGTGGGGAGGACGGGTGGAGGGCACCCACGGCCGGTCGTCACCCATGGTGCAGCTGCGCATCGTCGACCCCGACGGCAACGAGGTGCCCACCGGTGAGACGGGCGAGATCGTGGCGCGCGGGCCCACCGTGATGACCGGCTACTGGAACCGCGACGCGGAGAACGAGGAGCGCCAGGCGGGTGGCTGGCATCACACGAACGACCTCGGCCGGCGGGAGCCCGACGGCTCGATCACCTTCGTGGGACCGCGCACCCGCATCGTGAAGTCGGCCGCCGAGAACATCTACCCGGCTGAGGTCGAGGGCTGCATCCAGAAGCACCCGGCCGTGAAGGAGGCCGCCATCATCGGCGTGCCCGACCCCAAGTGGACCCAGAGCGTCAAGGCCGTCGTCGTCCTGAACGCGGGCCAGACCGCGACGGCCGAGGAGATCATCGAGCACTGTCGGGCGCACATCGCTTCATACAAGAAGCCCCGCTCGGTGGAGTTCGTCGACGCGCTCCCCCGCGACGGCTGGATGGTGGACTACGACGCGCTCGACGCGCGCTTCGGCGGAGGCGGCTATCCGGGCGGGCGCAACCGCAGCGCCTGACCCGGCGCGCGGGTCATGAGGCGTCACCGAGGAACACGATGCGACGTTCGGCGAAGCGCCACCGGTCGGGGTGGCGGACGAAACGGTCGTGGTAGCGGCCCGCGCTGGTGATGGTGCGGTTGCGGTCGAGGAAGACGTAGTCGGTGCACGCGCGCGCCGTCTCGCCGTCGGGGTCGATGTCGATCACCGAGTTGAAGCAGATGTGCTTGCCGCGCTTGTCGGGCGGCTGGCCCCGCTCGATGAAGGCCTTGACGTCGGCCCTGCCGGAGTAGGTTCGGCCCATCACGCTGAACGTCGCGTCGTCGGCGTAGAGGTCGGCCCACTCGTCGAAGCGACCGTCGTCGCAGAGGTGGCAGTACTGCGCGATCGTGCGGCGGATCGCGTCCTCGTCGCTCATGGAGGGGGAGCGTATAGCGTGCTCCGTCGACATGACGTACCCGTCAGGCAGCTACCGCCGCCGCATCCGCATGACCGCGACGCCGGCCGCGCCGCAGACACACGCCGGGCCGCAGACACACGCCGCGCCGCAAACAAGTACGGTCACGGCCGAGCTGGAGGACGACTTCCACCACTTCCGGGTGACCATCGCGCACGACGGGAGGCGCGTCACCGGCGTGCGCGGGGAAGGTGTGCGCTACCCCTGGTCGACGTGCCCGTTCGCGGCCGCGCAGCTCGAGCCGCTGTTCGGGATGTCGTTGTCGACCCGGTCGACCGCGGTGGGCGACTTGGTCTCCGCACGCGACAACTGCACGCATATGTTCGATCTCGCCGGGCTCGCGGTGGCCCATGCCGCGCGCGACGGCGACCGGCGTCAGTACGACATCACCGTGTCCGATCCTGTCGGCCACCGCCGGCGCGCGACGCTCGACCGCGACGGGGAGCGGCTGCTGGCGTGGCTCGTCGACGACCACACGATCCTGGAGCCCCCGCCCTTCCGGGGCCAGGCCCTGCGCGGCGGGTTCCTCGCGTGGGCCGAGGCGACGCTCGAGCCCGACGCGGCCGAGGCGGCCATCGTGCTACGGCGTGCCTGCCACATCGCCCACGGCCGGATCCAGGACCTCGACGTGTACGACGATGCCGCGCCGCTCCTCCCGATCATGTCGGGCGCCTGCTTCACGTTCCAGCCCGAGCGCGCACCCGTCGCCCTGCGCATGAAGGGCACGATCCGCGACTTCAGCGACGACCCCGAGCAGTTGCTCGCACCTCAGCCGTAGACGAGCTCGGCGAACCGCTCCAGACCTTCGACCGCCTCTCGCGAACGCGCCCAGGGCGAGACGATGAGCCGGTCGACACCCGCACCTTCCCAGCGGACGACGTCGTCGCGGCTGGTGACCGGCCCGCCAACGCTCACCTCGAAGCGGGCCTCGGATCGGCCGGACGCCCCCCGCAGCTCACGCAGGCGCGCGACGGGCGCGACGATCGAGTCGAGCGTGTGGGCCATCCCCACCCAACCGTCACCGGCCCGGGCGGCGCGCCGCAGCGCGGCACCCGACTCACCACCGACGTGCACGGGCGGCCACGGCTTCTGCACCGGCTTGGGCTCGAACATCACCGCGGGGAAGTCGAAGTGGGCGCCGTGGTGCTCGACGACCTCGTCCGTCCAAAGCCGCTTGCAGACCTCGAGCGCCTCGTCGAGCCTCGCCCCGCGCGTGGCGAAGTCGAGGCCCGCGGCGTGCCACTCGCTCTCCAACCAGCCCGCGCCGATGCCGATCTCGGCCCGTCCACCCGAGACGATGTCGAGCGTCTGCACGGCGCGTGCGGCAACGAACGGATGGCGCAGCGCCAGGTTGTAGACGTGGGTCGCGAGCCGGATGCGCCGCGTGCGCGCCGCCAGGTGGGCGAGGTAGGCGAAGACGTCGAACACCGGCGTGCTCGGTGGCACCGGTGGATGCTCCGCCCCCGGGTATGGCGACCTGGTCATCTCCACCGGGAACACGAGGTGCTCGGGCAGCCACACGGACTCGAACCCCAGGCGCTCGGCCGCGTCGGTCACCTCGACGAAGAAGGCGGGGTTGAGCCGCCCGAGCGCGACACCGAACCTCATGTGCCGAACCTCATGTGTGGAACCTCATGTGTGAAACGTCCCGTCGCCGCCTCGGTGCCAGCCCCCGGCGGCCACGTTGCCCCCGTCGACGTGGACGGTCGTGCCGGTGATGAAGCGGGCCAGGTCGCCGGCGAGGAACGCGACCGCGGCGGCGACGTCGTCGACGTCGCCCCGCACCGGCAAAGGCGACGTGGGCGGGGCCGGGAGCTCGCCGACGCCGGGTGTCGGGATGACGTCGGGCGCCACGCAGTTGACCCGGATCCGCCGCGCTCCCAGCTCGAGCGCGAGGCTCTTGCTCAGGCTGGTGACCGCCGCCTTCTGGGCGGAGTAGACGGCGAAGCCGGGTGCGGCGCGATGGGCCTCGATCGACGTGATGTTCACGATCGACCCACCCTCGGCAGGTATCAGCGGGAGCACCCCACGGATGAAGTGGGTGACGCTGTCGAAGTTCTCGCGCACGAGCGAGGTCTGGCCCTTCGGGCTGACGTCGGCGAAGTCGGCGCGGAACCCGCCTCCCGCGTTGTTCACCAGGACGTCGACCCGTTCCAGCGCGCCTGCGACCGTCTCGAGGAACGCCGCGACCTGATCGGGCTCGCGGACGTCTATCACGCCGGTCACGCACCGGCGTCCGCGGGACTCGATGTCGCGGCTCAGTGTCGCGAGGTTGTCCGCGTCGCGATCGCACGCCGCGACATCGGCGCCGTACGCAGCCAGCGCCGACGCCACCGCCCGCCCGATGCCCACCGCTGCGCCCGTCACCACGGCCACGCGGTCGGTCAACAGCGCGGAGGCGGGCTCCAGCGGCACGGCGGGTGACACTACCCTCCAGCCCATGACAGGGCTCCTGAGCGGTCGGAAGGCATTGATCACCGGCGCGTCGTCGGGCATCGGCGCCGACCTGGCACGCGGCTTCTCGGCCGCGGGCGCGACCGTCGGCATCTGCGGACGTCGCGAAGACCGTCTGACCGAAGTGTTGGCGGAGTGCCGGGCCCACGCGCCCGACTCGCGGATGTGGGTCGTCGACCTCAGCCGGCTCGACGAGGTGGCCGCGTTCGCCCACCGGGCCGACGACGAGCTGGGCGGCATCGACGTCCTCGTCAACAACGCGGGCATCCCCAAGCGGCGCCACGTGCGCTCGCTCTCGATCGCCGAAGTCGACGCGGTCATGGCGATCAACTTCCTCTCCCCGGTCCGGCTGACGCTCGCGTTGCTGCCGCGACTGCTCGAGCGGGGTGAGAGCCACGTCGTGAACGTGTCTTCTATCGCGGCGCGCCTCGGGCCACCGCGGGAAGCCGCGTACAGCGCCTCCAAGGCCGCGCTGACGGCGTTCTCGGAGTCGATGGCGATCGACTTTTGGGGCACGGGCGTGCACCTCCACGTCGTCAACCCCGGCGTCATCGACACCGAGCTCTTCGACCTGCCCGACAACGAGACCTCACTCGCCGACCTCGAGGCGCTCCCGCCTTCCGAGGTCACCGGCGCGGTGATCGACGCGATCGTGTCGGGGGCCTTCGAGATCTACGTGCCCCCCTGGTTCGCCGACATCGTGGCCGGCAAGTTCCAAGACCCGCGGGCGTTCCTCGAGGGGTCGGCGGCGTGGACGGCCGAGCGCGTGGCGACCCTCGGCCGGTAGTGCGACTCGGGATCGTCACGCCCGTCGTGACCCTGCTCCCCCGCGCCCACGGGCCCTGGGAGCGCGATGCCGACCTCGAAGCGATCGTCGCCGTCGCCGAAGACGCAGATCGCCTCGGCTACCACCATCTCACCTGCAGCGAGCACGTCGCCGTACCGCGCGCGGTCGCCGAGGTGCGTGGCTCGCGGTACTGGGACCCGTTGGCGACGTTCGGCTACCTCGCGGCGCGCACATCGCGCATCCGGCTCGCGACCCACGTGCTCGTGCTCGGCTACCACCACCCGCTCGAGATCGCCAAGCGCTACGGAACCCTCGACCGCGTGTGCGGGGGGCGTCTGATCCTCGGCGTGGGTGTGGGCTCGCTCCGCGAAGAGTTCGACCTCCTCGGCGCGCGGTTCGACGACCGCGGTGCACGCGCCGACGACGCACTGCGGGCGCTGCGCGCCTCGCTGTCGCAGACCGACCCCGTGTACCGGGGCGACCACTACCGCTACGACGAGATCGTCGTCGACCCGTGCAGCCCGCAGGAGCGCGTGCCGATCTGGATCGGTGGGCGCACCGCGCGTTCGCTCCGGCGGGCCGTCGAGCTCGCCGACGGCTGGACGCCGTTCGGCCTCGGGCCCGACGACCTGCGCCGGATGCTCGCGCGCGCCCGCGAGTCCTCCGTCTGGGAACGGCGCGTCGCGCCGCTGGATCTGGTGTTCACCCCCGAACGGGCCCTCGACCCCGTCGGCGACCCCGAACGAACCCGACTGCTCGCCGGCGAGCTCGTCGACATGGGCGCCACCGTGCTCAACCTGCGCTTCGTGAGCCATTCGCTCACCCACTACCGCGAGCAGTTGGACGCGATGCGCGGTTTAGGCTCGCCGTTGTGACCTACCGGGTCGTCGGCCTGCTGGGCCGGGGCGGCATGAGCGTCGTCGAGCTGGCAGAGGACGCCGACGGCAGGCCGGTGGCGCGCAAGCGCATCCACATGCACGGCTCCGCCGCCCAGGTCGACGAGGCCCACCGACGCCTGCGGCGGGAGGCCGAGCTGCTGCGCCGGCTCGACCATCCCGGCATCGTGCGCCTGCTCGAGGTCGAGGACGAGGGCACCGACCTCGTGCTCGTCATGCCGTTCCTGCCCGGGGGCACGCTCGCCGACCGTGTCGCCGCCACCGGCCCGATCTCCGCACCTCAGGTCGAGTACCTGCTCGACGCGCTGCTCGACGCGCTCGCGGCGGCCCACCGCCAGGGCGTCGTCCATCGCGACATCAAGCCCGACAACATCCTCTTCGACGCGAGCGGACGGCCCGCGCTCGCGGACTTCGGCGTCGCGACCGCGCGCGACATGACCGCGGGGCTCACCGCCGCCGGGGCTGTCGTCGGGACCCCGACGTTCATGGCGCCCGAGCAGGCGCGTGGCGAGCCCGCGAGCGCGGCGAGCGACGTCTTCGCGCTCGCGGCCACCATGCTGTTCGCGCTCACCGGGATCGGGCCGTACGGCAACGGCGACCCGCGCACGGTGCTCTGGCGCGCCGGGCGGTCGCGGGGGGTGCCGGTGCCTCCGACCGTGCCCACGACGCTGCGGCGCCGGTTGGGGCCCATGCTCGACCGCCGGCCGGCGCGACGGCCGTCAGCGGCGTCGGCTCGCGGCGGCACCGCGGGCACCGGGCTCATGCGCCTGCCGCGACGGCCCGGGTCGACGCGCCACGTCCGCAGTGCCGTGCTCGCGCTGTTGACGGGTGTGATGGCGGTCGGTGGCGCGGGACTGTGGCTTGCGTCGCGGCACGCGACCGAAGCCGCGCAACCGTCGCGACCCGGCCCCGCCCCGTGCACGCCCCTGCCCTATCAACCGTGTGGCGGGGTGCCGGCACCCTTCACCGACGGCCGTACGTGCACCGCCCTGCACGCCGACTACGACGGCAACACCGCCAACGGCTGCGAGGCGGCACCCGACACGCTCGCCGACGGCTCCCCGCTCGTTCGCCAGCTGAGCGCCAACCTCGTCCCGGCCGACGACGTCGACACGTTCGCAGTGCGCGTCGAAGACCGGCTCCAGCTGTTCTGTGACGGCCGCCTGCGGGTGACGCTCACCGCGCCATCCGGCACTTCGCAACGCGTCGACGTCATGGACGCGGCGGGCCGGCTGCTCGGGTCGGCCACCAGCTCCGACGGCGCACGCGCGGTGGCGTCGGTGCTGGAGCCGTCCTGTGGGGGCAACGACTCCGCCACGCTCACCGCGCGGGTCACGACCGTGCGCGGCCTGAGCGCAGAGCCGTACCGGCTCGAGCGCTCGGGCTCGTTCTGACGGTACGGCGCTTCGCTGTCGGCGCTTGCCGACGACGCTTCCTCACGGCGCCGTCGGCTACGTTCGGCGCATGAAGGTCGAAGGGAGCAACGTCCTCGTCACCGGCGCCTCGTCGGGCATCGGCGCCGCGCTGGCTCGCGAGCTCGCCGGGCGGGGCGCCACCGTCGGCATCGTCGCCCGGCGCGAGGATCGTCTCCGCGCGGTCCTCGACAGTGTGATGACGACCTCGCCGCGCTCGCGCATGTGGGTCGCCGACCTGGGCGAGCTCGAGCATGCCGAACGCGTGGCGCTCGAGGCGTGGGACGCCTTCGGCCATCTCGACGTGCTCGTGAACAACGCCGCCATCCCGAAGCGTCGCCATGTCACCGCGCTGACCAACGACGAGCTCGAGCAGACCATGCGCGTCAACTTCCTCTCTCCCGCGCGAATGACGCTCGCGGTGCTCCCCCGCATGCTCGAACGCGACGCGGGCGTCATCGTCAACGTGTCGAGCGTGGCCGGCCGCCTCGGCAACCTGAACGAGTCGGCGTACTCCGCCAGCAAGTTCGCCCTGTGCGGGTGGAGCGAGGCGCTGGCCACCGATTTGTTCGACACGGGCGTGGAGGTCCGCCTCGTGAACCCCGGCCCCATCGACACGGAGATCTGGGACCTTCCCGACAACGACGACCCCATCTACGACGGCCCCAAGGTGCCCCCGGAGGAGGTGGCGGTCGGCATCGTGGCCGCCATCGAGGGCGACGCCTTCGAGCACTACGTGCCCGACATGAAGGCCATCATCGAGGCCAAGACCGCCGACCCCGACTCGTTCATCGCGGGCATGGCCGCGATGGCCCGCTCCGCGACTAGATGAACTAGAGGTTGAACGGGGCCCGGAACGACGGCGCGGTGCACGCCGAGTTCAGGCACGAGAGCCCGAGCATCTCCTCGGCGGTGCGCAGCAGCCCGTAGTGGTCGAGCGGGCCGGTGTAGACGGTGCCGGGCACGACCGACGGCGCCACGATCACGTTGGGGACGGGCGTGTCCTCGTCCCAGACGATGAAGACGGCGGTCTTCCCCGCCGTGTAGGTGCCGCTGTTCAGGAGGTGCGGGAGGTTGGCCTTCAACCAGTCGTCGCCGTTCTTGATCGAGTTGGTCGTGGCACAGCCGGTGGAGTCGTGCATGTCGTGGCAGGTGTTCGGCACGATCATCGCCAGGTCCGGGAGGCTCGCGTTGTCGACGTCGTTCACGAAGTTCGGCGCGTACGGCACGTCGCGCGCGTTGCAGGAGTCGCGGTCGGTGCCGCCGGTGAAGTACGGGGCGGGGTTGTGGCGGACCGCGTACCGGTGGAACTGGAAGCTCGTATCGCAGTTGGCGGGCATGCCTTCGGCGTAGATCTTCCAGGTCTTGCCCGCGGCGAGCGCCTGCCGCCACACGTTGTCGCCGGTGACCTGGCAGGTGGACGCCGACGGAAGCGTGGCCGGGGGCCCGCAGTCGAACGTGAACGGCGTGACGTTGTGGTCGAGCCCGTCGGATGCGGTCAGGTAGTTCGGCAGCGACGGGCCGCCGGGGTCGGCGTCGCTGTAGTTGCTGCCCGACGCGCACTTGTCCTCGAGCTTGTTGATGTAGGGGGCGTCGGTCGTGTTTCCGATCACCTGGCTGTATTGCTTGTTCTCCATCCAGATCCAGACGACGTGGTCGTAGGTGGTCGGCGGTGTGGTGAAGTCGGTGGACCCGCACGGCTTCTTGGCGCTGAGGGGATCACATGCGGACAGGCCCACCGCAACCACGGCGAACAGGCAGGACGCGACGACCAGGCGGCGAATCATGAGGGGGACGGTAGAGTTCGCTGACATCGACGTCAATGTTCGCGACGTCGAAGTTTGGCGTGTAGAACGGCGCGTGAGGAGCGACCGATGAAGGCACTGGTGTTCGGCGTGACGCCCGACCCCTACGAGGCACCCGCCGACGGCAACAAGTTGCTCGAGAACCTCGCAGTGACCCCGGTCGCGCTGAAGGACATCGACGAGCCGCACCTCGTCGCGTCCGACTGGGTGGTCACGCGACCACTCCTGACGAGCATCTGCGGATCGGACTCCAAGCAGATCCTGCTCGACTTCGGCGAAGGCGACAGCGACAACGCCATGAGTGGACTCTGCTCGTTCCCCCAGGTTATGGGGCACGAGGTGGTCGCTGAGGTCGTCGAGATGGGACCCGACGCGCGCGACCTCGAGGTCGGCCAGCGCGTCGTGCTCAACCCGTGGCTGTCGTGCGGGCCGCGCGGCATCTCACCCGTGTGCCCGGCCTGCGACGCGGGCGACTACAGCCTCTGCTGGAGCTTCACCGACGGACAGCTCGCACCCGGCATCCACACCGGCGTCTCGCGCGACGCAACGGGCGGTTACGCCGAGCTGATGCCTGCGCACGACACCATGCTGATCCCCGTGCCCGACGCCATCCCCGACGAGCACGCCGTGTTCGCCGATCCCTTCGCGGTGTCCCTGCACTCGATCACCCGTCATCCGCCGCCCGCCGGCGGGAGAGTGCTCGTATGGGGGGCGGGATCGCTCGGCTCGTGCGCGATCGCCATCCTCCGCGCCCTGTACCCCGATGTCGAGGTGGCGGTGGTCGCCCGCTTCGACGCCCAGGCGCAGCTCGCGGAGAAGCTGGGTGCGGCCAAGGTCGTGCGGCCCGGCGAGCAGCTGGCGCTCATCGAGGAGCTGGCCGCCTGGTCGGGCGGGCGCCTCCGGCCGACGATGGAGGGCCTGCCCGGCCTCCCGATGTGCCACCCGGGCGGTGTCGACGTCGTCTACGACACCGTCGGCAAGCCCGAGACGTTCGAGGTCGGCGTGCGTCTGCTCAAGGCGCGCGGCACGCTCGTCAAGAGCGGTGTGCACGCGCCGGGGCGATGGGAGTGGAGCCCGCTCTACTTCAAGGAGATCTCATGGGTCGGCTCGAACGCGTTCGGGATCGAGGAGGTCGACGGCAGGCGACAGCACGGCATCCGCCACTACCTCGACCTCGTGGCCGACGGTCGGGTCGACCTCACCGGCATGCTCACGCACACGTTCCCCCTCGACCGCTGGCGCGACGCGTTCGTCACCATCGCCACTCAGGGCGACACCGGCGCCATCAAGGTCGCGATCGACCAGCGGTGAGCCGGTGACCGTCGCCGACGACCTTTCCGGCTTGGGGGCGGCGACCCTCGGGGAGTCCGGCGCGGACGCCATGAGCCCACGCGTGCGCGCCGCCTGGCCGGGCGCCCGGCTCGCGGCGCCGGCCTTCACCGTGCAGTGCCCACCCGGTGACAACCTCGCCATCCACGTCGGCGTCGTGACCGCACCTGCCGGCAGCGCGCTGGTGGTGCAGGTGGACGGGATCCCCGAACGGGGCTACTGGGGAGAGGTGTTGACCACGGCGGCCGAGGCCCGTGGCCTCGCCGGCATCGTCATCGACGCCGGTGTGCGCGACGTCGACGCGCTGCGCCGCCACGGCTTCCCGGTCTTCAGCAGCTGCATCGCGCTGCGCGGCGCCGTCAAGGAGACCGGTGGCGAGGTCGGTGGTCCCGTGCGCGTGGGCGACGTCGCCGTGCGCGCGGGCGACTGGGTGGTCGGCGACGCCGACGGCGTCGTGGTCATCGCGTCGGGCGCCCTCGACGACGTGCTCGCCGCGGGCCGCACGCGGGCCGAGAAGGAGGAGGGCATGTTCGCCCGGCTGCGCGACGGCGCGACGACCATCCAGCTGCTCGGGCTCGACGCGGCGCGGGTGAAGGGTCGCTAGAGCGTCACGCCTCGACGCCGCGCCGGTAACGCGCGGGGTCGGTCCAGGCGCCGGTCCGGGCGTCGAACGCGGCCGCCTCGGGAGCCATCCACGCGGGCTCAACGGTGCGCGCGCCGGTGGCCGAGACCGGGCGGTGCACGTCCTCGAGGAGCAGGAGACCGCGCCCCGGAGGAACCGGCCAGGGCGGACGGGGCGCCACGACGACCTCGGGCAGGCGCGCCAGCGCAGCGTCGCGCGCCGCGATCGAGCCGTCGTACCAGGTGGGGTCGACGACCTGTGCCCACTTGTCCGCGCCCAGCACGACGACGTCGTAACCGGCGGCGACGTCGACCAGAAGCTGGGCGTCGGTCACCCGCACCCCGAGCCACGGGCGGCTGCCGGCGATGGTGTCGAGAACTGCGATGCGGTCCTCGAACCGCGGGCCGGCCGGCGCCGCCTTGCCCAGCGCGACCCGTGACACCACCAGGTCGAGCCGTGCGAGCCGACACTGGCTGTGGGCCGCCTCGGCGACGGCGAGGTGGGCGATCGTCGGCGGGTTGAACGAGCCCGGATAGCAGCCGACCTTGTTTCCCAGAGCGGTCATGTCACCAGGTTGGCCGGGCGCTCACCTGCCAGCACGGCCCGTACGCCCTCCGACGCGACCCGTGCCATGCGCGTGCGGGTGGCGACGCTGGCGCTCCCGACGTGGGGCAGCAGCACGGTGCGGGGCGCGGCGAGCAGGCGCGGGTGCACCGCGGGCTCGTGCTCGTAGACGTCGAGGCCGGCGGCGAACACTGTGCCGGCCTCGAGCGCCACGGCCAGCGCCTCCTCGTCGACGATGGGGCCGCGAGACGTATTGACGAGCACCGCCGTCGACTTCATCTGCGCCAGCCGCCGGGCGTCGAAGAGGTGCCGCGTCTCGTCCGACAACGGGACGTGCAGGCTCACGACGTCGGCGTCGGCGACGAGCGCGTCGAGGTCGGCGACGTAGCCGGGCGATCCGGTGTCGCGCCGGGCGTGGTGCAGCACCCGCATGTCGAAGCCCTCGGCCCGACGGGCGACGGCCCGACCGATGCGCCCGTAGCCCACGAGGCCGAGAGTCGCCCCGTGGACATCGCGCCCGAGGTACTGGTCGATGCCCCAGCCCTTCCAACGTCCGGCGCGGACGTCACGCTCGGCCTCCGAGAGCAGACGCGAGGCCGCCAGGATCAAGGCGAACGCGAGGTCGGCGGTGGTCTCGTCGAGCACACCGGGTGTGTTGCACACGGCGACGGCCCTCGCCGTCGCGGCTGCGACGTCGATGTTGTCGAAGCCCACGGCCACGTTGCCGACCACCTTCAGCCGCCCGGCCCCGGCATCGATCACCTCGGCGTCGATGCGGTCCGTCAACAGGCACACCAACGCATCGACGCCGGGCACCGCGGCGACGAGCTCGTCGTGGGTGAACGGCCGGTCGTCGCTGCGCTGCACGATCTCGTGCTCGACGAGTGGGTCGAGCCCGCCATCAGGAAGGAGTCGCGTGACGAGGACGCGTGCCACCGGCGGAGAGTAGTGGCGTCGACGTCGACGCCGCCGCGCACGATCTCGACGCCGCGACGCCGTCACACTTCCAACCGGCTCACCCTCGGGGCGGTGCTCGACTGCCACTCGCAAATGCCTCCGCGACATCAGTGCCCGGTGGCGTCAGCCGGTAGCACCCGGGCCCGCCCACCAAGCCCCAGCCCTTGGTCTTGAGCAGGTGGTGCCACCCGCACATGCGCCCCAGCCCGTCGAGGGAGGTGGTGTGGCACT
>VAWU01000066.1 GCA_005888325.1 Actinomycetota bacterium | reverse complement strand
TACGCCAGTACTTCCCCAAACGCTCAGAGATCGCGCACTACACACAGGCCGACCTCGACGGGGTCGCATCAGAACTCAACGGCCGGCCTCGACAAACTCTCGGATGGAGGTCACCATCTCAATCACTCGACGAGGCGTTGCGTTGACCCCCTGAGACCGCAGGCGATAGGGGCGCTTTGGGATCGCTACGCGTCGTTGTCGTCGGACATGTGCGGTGTGTCAGGTGCCCGCCAGGCGGTTGACGAGCGGCGCGACCGTGTCGACGGCGTCCGCGACGAAACTGACGTAGGAGAATCCCCATCGGTCGCGACGTTCTTGGAGCGTGGCTGCCATTTCGTCAATCGTTCCGATGAGGACGTGAGGGCTGGCAAGGACTCGGTGGGGATCTGCGGGGCGTCCGTCGACTTGGGGCAGACCGGAGGCGATGCTCTCAGCGAGTGCGACGCGGTCGTCGGTTTCGATCACGAACGCGACTGTGACGCCGAGTTCGAGGTCGTCGAGCCGTGCGCCGGCGGCCTCCCGCACCCACCCGATCTTTCGGTCGGTCGCTTCCTCGGTCGCGTCGTTCACGTTGGTTTCGGCCCAGCTCTCGTTGCCGAGGTTCCTCGGGTTCACGTTGATGATGTCAGCCTCACGGGCCGCAAACCTGAGCACTCGCGGACCGCCGCCTCCAATCAAGATTGGTGGGTGCGGTTTCTGGACGGGCTTGGGCAGCGCCTGGTGCCCGCGGATCGTGTAGTGCTCGCCAGCGAAGTGGACTGGATCGTCGCCGAGGAGCGCCTTGACGACTCGCACGCCTTCCATCAAGCGACCAACGCGCGTGGCCGGCGGGTCGTAGGCGATGCCGGCGTCGGCGTAGTCCGATCCCATCCACCCCGCACCCATCCCGATCTCGACGCGGCCGTCCGAGATCACGTCGAGCGTTGCCATCTCCTTGGCGAACACAAGGGGATGCCGGTAGTCGTTGTCGAAGACGAGACACCCGACCCGCAAGGTCGTGGTCGCGCACGCCGCCGCGGTCATCGCGGCGATCGGCGCAAGTTGGTCATCGAAGTGGTCCGCCACAGTGAGGACTGCGAAACCGAGCTCCTCATAACGGCGCGCCGTTGCCTCCCATGACGCCCCATCGGACGCGCTGCGGTCCTGCACCCCGAAACGGAAGAGTCGAGTCGCGATCGGCGAACCCTAGACCACAGAGCAATCGCCGGACCCAGGTCCAGACGGCAGGGCAACTGCGCCGCGCGTCGCGCGCCAGAACCTGCCGCTCGGCGCAGTCAAAGCTTCGCCGCAGCCGGCTGGTGGCTGACGGTCGAGCGTTCTTGTGATCGGAAGCGGCGTGCGTCATTGACTTCGGTCAAGATCGAGTTGATGACGCCGTCGACGGCCGAGGAATTACTCCAGAACGCGCTCGAGATCCCGTTTCACGGCTGGGACTTGTCCCTGCTCGGCGATCGTCTCGTCCTCGAGCCGCCGCCGTGGTCGTTTGAACGAATCGTCGACGACGAGGCGGTCCGCGCCGCGTCCATGCTCGACATGGGCACCGGAGGAGGCGAATGGCTGAGCCGGCGGCGCCGCGCGGCCCGTACCGTTGCCACCGAGAGCTGGCCCCCGAACGTCCCCATCGCCGCCGCTCGGCTTGGACCTCTGGGCATCGCAGTCGTGCAAGACGAGGGCGCGGTCGACAACGCCGATCAGGCGACCCGCCAACCTCACGGTCGCCTCGCCTTCCGCGAGGCGGCCTTCGACCTGGTTGTCAATCGTCACGAATCCTTCGTCGCAGCCGAGGTTCGCCGAACGTTGCGTGACGGGGGCGTGTTCGTCACCCAGCAGGCCGGTTCGGGAGCGCGCCAGTTCCACGAGCTCCTCGCACTCGAACCGCCCCCTGACGACGACTTCCACATCGACCTCGCGGTCGAGCAACTAGAGCGCGCGGGTTTGCGCGTCGAACAGTCAGCGGTCGGCACCGCCACCACCGTGTTCGCCGACATCGGCGCGCTCGCGTGGTACCTCAGCAACGTGCCATGGGGAGTCCGCGACTTCTCGATAGAACGCCACCGAGACTCGCTGCTCCGCTTGCACGGCGTCCCCATCCGGGTCGCCTCCGAGCGGTTCTGGATCCGAGCGCTCGTCTAGGCCGCCGGCGACCGGGGCTGGTGCGTAGCGGAGCGTCGGGACGTCTCCGCGAGAGCAGCAGGTCAGTGGAGCTGACCAGAATCGAACTGGCGACCTCTTGCATGCCATGCAAGCGCTCTACCAACTGAGCTACAGCCCCGAGGACGGCCCACGATAGCAGCGGCGATCCCGGCCCAATCGGGCACGGATTTGGCCGCGGCCACCGTTAGCATCGTCGGATGGCCGAGGCCTATGACGTCCAGGCGATCGAGCGAAAGTGGCAACGCCGGTGGTCCGACGCGGGCACGTACGAGGTCGAGAACGACGACCCCCGACCTCGCTTCTACGTGCTCTGCATGTACCCCTACCCGAGCGGTCCCGCCCACATGGGCCACGTACGCAACTACACGTTCGGCGACCTCATCGTCCGCTATCGGACGATGCACGGTCATGCCGTGCTCTCGCCGATCGGCTTCGACTCCTTCGGGCTGCCCGCGGAGAACGCAGCCATCCAGTCCGGCTCGCACCCCCGCCTCTTCGTCGACGCGCGCATCGAGGAGCTGAAGCAGTCGCTGATGCAGTTGGGTGCGTCCTACGACTGGCGGCGCGAGATCAAGAGCCACGACCCGGAGTACATCCGCTGGACGCAGTGGATCTTCCTCCGGTTCCTCGAGGCCGGCCTCGCATACCGGAAGGCGGCGCCGGTCAACTGGTGCCCGGGCTGCCAGACGGTACTGGCCAACGAGCAGGTGCTGGCGGACGGCACGTGCGAGCGGTCGGGCGACGTCGTCATCAAGCGCAACCTCGAGCAGTGGTTCTTCAGGATCACCGACTACGCCGATCAGCTCCTCGACGACCTCGACGATCTCCAGTGGCCCGAACGGGTGAAGGTCATGCAGCGGAACTGGATCGGCCGCTCGGAGGGAGCCGAGTTCGACCTCACGATCGTCGGCCGCGACGACGGGGCACTGGCGCTGCGCGTGTTCACGACCCGGCCCGACACGAGCTTCGGCATGACCTACGCGGTGGTCTCACCCGACCACCCGTTGGTGCCCGAGCTCACGACCGACGAGCACCGCGAGGCGGTCGAGTCGTTCGTCGCCCGCGTGGCCACGGTCACCGACGTCGAGCGCCAGGCCGGCAAGGACGGCGTGTTCACGGGCTCGTACGCGATGAACCCCTTCACCGAGAAGCCGGTTCCTGTCTACGTGGCCGACTACGTGCTGATGGGCTACGGCACCGGGGCCATCATGGCGGTGCCGGGCCAGGACCAGCGCGACTGGGACTTCGCCCGGCTCCACGACCTCGACATCATCCGCACCGTCCAGCCTCCCGACGGGTGGGAAGGCGAGGCCTACACGGGCGACGGCCCCGCCATCAACAGCGCGTGGCTCGACGGGCTGCCCGTCACCGAGGCGATCGCGAGGGCGATCGACTGGCTCGAGGACCGCGGCATCGGGCGACGCGTCGTGAACTACCGCCTGCGCGACTGGCTGTTATCGCGGCAACGCTTCTGGGGCTGTCCGATCCCGATCGTCTACTGCCCCGATCACGGGCCGGTGCCCGTGTCTGACGACGAGCTGCCCGTGCTCGCGCCCGACGACGTGGAGTTCCGTCCCACGGGCGAATCTCCGCTGCGCTTCCACGACGGCTTCCTGCACACGACCTGTCCGATCTGCGGCGGGCCCGCGACGCGCGAGACCGACACGATGGACACCTTCGTCGACTCGTCGTGGTACTTCCTTCGCTTTGCCGACCCGTGGAACCACAGCGCACCCTTCGACGCCGACGCGGTCGAGCGCTGGCTGCCGGTCGACCAGTACATCGGCGGCATCGAGCACGCCATCCTGCATCTGATGTACGCGCGGTTCTTCACCAAGGCGCTCGCCGATCTCGAGGTCGCGCCCAAGACGCTGCGCGAGCCCTTCGCGCGGCTGTTCACCCAGGGCATCATCCGGATGAGCGGTACCAAGATGTCGAAGTCGAAGGGCAACCTGGTGCGCCCGCAGGAGTACTTCGAGTCGGTCGGTGCCGACGCCCTGCGGCTGTTCCATCTCTTCGTGAGCCCACCGCAGGACGACGTGGAATGGAGCGACGCCGGTATCGAAGGCACGGCGCGGTTCCTCCACCGACTGTGGCGGCTCGCGAGCCCCGGGAGCACCGCGGTGCCGGAAGCCGCGCCCGGCTCAGTCGACGAGATCACCCGCGCCACGCACCGGCTGATCGAGCGCGTGACCGACGAGTACGAGCGCTGGTCGTACAACACCGCGGTGGCGTCGTTCATGGAGTTCGTCAACCTGCTGCACAAGCGGGGGTCGACGCCGTTCGCCATCGACTCGCTCCTCCTGCTGCTCGCCCCCATGGCGCCCCACATCACCGCCGAGCTCTGGGAGCACCGCCATCCCGGCGAGCACGTCCATGAGCAGAGCTGGCCACGAGCCGACGCCGAGCTCGCGTTCGAGGAGCGGGTGACGATGGTGGTGCAGGTCAACGGAAAGTTGCGCGACCGCATCGAGGTCGATGCCGGCATCGACGCCCACGAGATGGAGCGACTGGCGCTGGGCTCGCCACGCGTGCAGGAGCATCTCCGCGGGCAACCGCCGAAGAAGGTGATCCCCCGCCCACCGAAGCTCGTGAACGTCGTGGTGTAGACAGGAAGCTCGGCGGACGGGAAGGAGAGGCGGTGACGGACGGCAGCGCCTGGCCGGTCCTGGCGACGGGTGTGCTCGGTGATGAGGCTCGCAATCTCCTCGATGCGATCGCCGGCGGCGTCATCCTGCAGGACGCGCGCGGTTTCGCCGTCTACGCCAACACCGCCGCCCTCGAGCTGATCGGGCTGAGCTTCGCGGAGATCAGCGGCGCCACCCCCATTCGCGAGGGGTGGCGGGCCACCGACGAGAAAGGAGACGACCTCGGCCTCGAGGAACAGCCCGCGGCGGCCGCATTGCGCACGGGTGAGAAGCAACAGCTGCTCGTCGGCATCACGCTTCCCGACGGCGATCGCCGGTGGCTGTGGAACGAGGCCGTTGCCGTCACGGGACGCTCGGGAAAACCCGAGCTGGTGATCTCGAGCTTCATCGACCTGACCGCGCGGCGGATGGTCGAGGAGCGCCTCGAGCTCGCGATCGACGCCGGACGCATCGGCATCTGGGACTGGAACATCCCCACCAACGACCTGGTGTGGTCGGAGCACGTCGAGCGCCTGTTCGGCCTCGCGCCCGACGAGTTCGAGGGGACGTTCGAGGCGTTCCTCGTCCGCGTTCACCCCGACGATCGTCAGCTCGTGCGCGAGGCGATCACCACCGCCGTGCAACACGGCGGCCGTTACGAGACCGAGCTGCGCGTGGTGTGGCCCGACGGCTCGGTGCACTGGTTGCTGGCCGTCGGAGAGGCGTTTCGCAATACCCGCGGAGTGCCCGTGCGCATGTTGGGTGTCACTCGCGACATCACCGCGCGGCGCGAAGCCGAGCTCGAGCGAGAGAGCAACGAGCAGCGCCTCAGCTTCCTCATCGAGGCGACGACCGTGTTGAGCGGATCATTCGAGTACGAGGCCACGCTCTCGCAGTTGGCTCACCTCGTCGTCCCGCTCCTCGCCGACTGGTGCGCGATCGACCTGCTCGACGACGGCCGGTCGTTCCGCCGGATCGCCTCGGTCGGGGCCGATCCGGCGTGGGCCGAGGTCTCCGCGCTGATGTCGGTGCCGCGGCGGGTTCGCGCCGGCGAGTCGGAGCTTCTGCGCGATGTGACCGACGGGACGCTGGGCGACGTGCAGTCGCTGATCGTCTCGCCGCTCGCGTCACAGGGCCAGGTCGTGGGAGCCCTCTGGCTGGGCATCTCGGCGTCGGGCCGCCGGTACGACGTCGACGACCTGATGCTGGTCGAAGAGCTGGCGCGGCGTGCGGCACTGGCAGTGGAGAACGCCCGTCTCTACGAAGACCGGCGGCGCGTCGCCGACACGCTCCAGGCGAGCCTGCTGCCGCCGACGCTGCCGTTGGTGCCCGGCGTCGACGTCGGCGCCGCGTACCGCGCGTCGGGCGAGGGCAACGACATCGGCGGCGACTTCTACGACGTCTTCGAGATCGGCGGAGGCGCGTGGGCCGCGGTCATCGGTGACGTCTGCGGGAAGGGCACCGGGGCGGCGGCGCTCACGGGTCTCGCCCGGCACACCCTGCGGGCCGCAGCCCTCCGCGGGGAAGCGCCGAGCAGCGTGCTCAGCCTGCTCAACGACGCGATCCTGCGGGAGCAGTCCGACGACCGTTTCCTCACCGCCGTGTTCTGCCGGATCGTTCCGACGGGGAACGGCGCACGCGTCCTGCTCGCACGCGGCGGGCACCTGCCCCCGCTGCTCCGACGCTCCGACGGCACCGTGCGCCAGCTCGGCCACCCCGGTCTGCTACTCGGCTCCTTCCCCGACGTGACCCTGGTCGACGACACGGTCGAGCTCGCGCCCGGCGACGTGATCGTGCTCTACACCGACGGCGTCACCGAGGCGCGCGGTGTGGGCGAGATCTTCGGGCCCGAGCGCTTGCGGGAGCTCGTGGCGGGAAGCGGCGACCTCGACGCACGGGGCATCGCCGACCGCGTCAAGCAGGCCGCCCTCGACTTCCAGCCCGGTCTGCCCCGTGACGACGTGGCCGTCCTCGTCCTTCGGGTAACCGGGAGGTAACGCTCTCGGCAGGGGGTGGGTCGAAGCCCTCATGACCACCATTGCCACGCGAATCGAGCGCGCCACCACTCAGAGTGGCTCGATCACGTTCGTGGGCGCCTCAGAAGCGGCGGAACGGGTCGAATGGGCTCGGATCCACGACGACGCGCGAGGCGTGGCCGCCGCGCTGCAGGCGAGGGGAGTCGGCCCCGGCGACCACGTCGCCCTCCTCGGGCCGACGACGCGTCCGCTCGTGACGGCAATCGAGGCGACCTGGCTGGCAGGGGCGACGGTGGTCGTCCTCCCGCTCCCCATGCGCCTGGGGTCGATCGAGGAGTTCGTCGCCCAGACGCGCGCCCGGGCCACCGCCGCCGACGCCGCGCTCGTGGTCCTCGACGACGATCTGGCTCCGTTCCTGGAGCCTCGCCCCGGCGACCCGCCGATGGCGCTGCTGTCGGAGCTCGCTCCCGGGCCGGGCCGGCCCTGCGCCCGCGACTACGAGCGCCCGCGCGACGACCCTGAAGCGTTGGCGATCCTGCAGTTCACCAGCGGATCGACCGCCGAACCCAAGGGCGTGATGCTCCCGCACGACCGGGTGCTCGCGAACCTCGACGCGGCGCGCGCGGGCGTCGCGCTCGACCCTGCGAACGACGTCCTCCTGTCGTGGCTGCCGCTCTATCACGACATGGGGTTGATCGGGCTGCTCACGCTGCCGATGATCACCGGCACCGATCTCGTGCTGGCCGGGGCCCAGGACTTCATGGCGTCGCCCGCGCGCTGGATGGAATGGATGTCCGCCTTCGGCGGGACCGCCACCGCAGGCCCCAACTTCGCCTACGCGCTCGCGGCGCGGGCGCTGGCGCGCCTCGACGGGCTCGACCTGTCGCGCTGGCGGATCGGTCTCAACGGCGCCGAGCCCATCGACCCTTCGACCGTCGAGGCCTTCTGCGACGCGGGCGCGCGGCATGGCCTCGACCCGCGTGTGGTCTTCTGCGCGTTCGGAATGGCGGAGGTCACCATCGCGGGCACGTTCCCCAGGCCCGGCACGGGCATGACCGTCGACTCAATCGACCGCCGGGTGCTCGAGACCGACCGCTACGCGGCCCCACGCGGTGCCGGCGAGGTCGGCACCCGCCGGCTCGCCCGCCTCGGGAAGCCCGTCGAGGGTCTGCAGCTCCGCATCGTCGAGCCCGAGACCGGGCGGGCCATGCGCGAACGCGAGGTCGGCGAGCTCGAGATCCGCGGCACATCGGTGACCCCCGGGTACTACCGGCGACCCACCGAGACGGCGCGCGCGTTCCGCGACGGTTGGTTGCGCACCGGAGACCTGGCGTACCTGGTCGAGGGAGAGCTCGTCGTCTGCGGGCGTATCAAGGACGTCATCATCGTCGGCGGCCGCAACGTCTTCCCCGAGGACGTCGAGCGTGCTGTGGCCTCGGTCGCGGGCGTGCGCGCGGGCAACGTGATCGCCTTCGGGGTCGAGGGGCGTCGCGGGCGCGAGGACGTCGTGGTGGTGGCCGAGACCAAGGCCGACGAGATCGGTCCGGTGCGCGACGCGGTGTCGCGAAGCGTTCGCCAGGCGGTCGGCGTGTCGCTGCGCGATCTCGTGCTCGTGAGCCCCGGCACCCTGCCGAAGACCTCCTCGGGCAAGCTCCAGCGGGCGTTGTGCCGCAGCCGTTACCTGAGCGAGGAGCTCCAGCCCATCTGAGCGGGCGACTTCACCCAGGCGCGGTCAGTCGGACTTGAAGCCCGCCAGCACCGCCCGCCAGCGCTCGGGGTCGGAGCGGTACGGCGCGTAGAAGCTCACCCGGTCGACGATGTCGCCGTAGCGCCTTCGGATCAGGCCGGGGACCTGTTCCGGCTCACCGACGACGGCGAACGCGTCGAGCATGTCGTCGTCGATGCGGGTGCCCATCTCCGCCCATGCACCCTGCTTCGAGAGCGAGTTGAGCTCGCCCTGCAGGTCGCCCCAGCCGTGGGTCTCGAGCACGCCCCGGTAGGCGGGCGTCGACCCGTAGAACGCGATCTGCTCGCGCACGCTCCGGTCGGCCTTGGTCATCTGCTCCTCGTCGACGCCGGTGACGACGAAGACGGGCATCGATATCTCGAAGTCGGCGCGCGACCGTCCCACCTTGCCGAGCCCCCGCTCGAGCGCAGGCAGGGTGGTCTCGCGCAGGTAAGCCTCGGTGGTGAAGCCGTGTGCGAGCAGCCCGTCGCAGACCTCTCCGGCCACCTCGGTCATGCGCGCGCCGACCGCAGCGAGGAAGACCTTGGGCGGTCCATAGCTGTTCGGCCCCGGGTTGAAGAACGGAGTCATCAACGTGTGCGTATAGAAGTCGCCCCGGAAGTCGAGCTTGGTGCCGTGGTTCCAGGAGTCCCAGATGGCGCGCGTCGCGAGGATGAGCTCGCGCATGCGCGCCGCAGGTCGGGTCCACGTGGCGCTGAACCGCTTCTCGATGTGAGCCTTGATCTGCGAGCCCAGCCCGAGGAGGAACCTGCCCTTCGAATAGGACTGCAGGTCGTTGCCGACGACGGCGAGGTGCATGGGGCTGCGGGGGAACGCCACCGCGATCCCGGTGCCGAGCTCGAGCCGCTCCGTGTGCTCGGCCGCGAGGAGCAGCGGCAGGAACGCGTCGTGGCTCGTCTCGGCCGCCCAGGCACCGTCGTAGCCCGCAGCTTCGGCGGCGCGCGCCGCGTCGGCGACCGCGTCGAGCTCGAACGGGATGCCTCCGTCCACCTTCATGGGATGCGACGCTAGCGTCGACAGCCGCATGACGACGGAGCTCGACTTCGTGTTCGCGCGCGTCTCGACTCGAACGAGCTGAAGGTCAGGTGCCGGGACCTTGGCCGCGCAGGAAGCGCTCGACCTCGGCCGCGATCTCGTCGCCGGAGGGGACGTCGGCGTCGACCTGCGTCTCCAACTGGCGCACGAGCGCGATGTGCTCCTCGCTGTTGGCGATGAGCTCGTCGAGGTGTTGGCGACTGGCCTCGGCTGCCCGGCGCAGGTCGCCGGTGTCGGTGGTGATCCCCGCCACCGACGTGAGCCCCTCGAGCAGCACCGCGCTGGCCTCCGGGTAGGGCATCGCCGCCGCGTAATGCGGCACGCGGGCCCACAGCCCGACCGCGGGGATCCCGAGCTCGGCGAAGCCCCGCTCGAGCGCGGCCTGCACGCCCGCGGGCACGTCGAGGGCACCGGGCAGGAAGCCGACGCGGTGCGCCAGCTCGGAGGTGGTGGCCGTGGACGCCAGACGCGCCGGACGCGTGTGCGGCACGGGTGCGGGAAATGCGCCCAGACCGATCACCAGGCCCACGCCGAACGACGTGGCGAGTTCGCCCACTGCAGCCGTGAACGCGCGCCACTGGTGGTCGGGCTCGGGCCCGAGGAGCAGGAGCAGGTCGTGGCCGTCGGCGTCGTGGCCGCCGCGCAGCTGGATCTCCGGCCAGCGGAGCCCGGTGTTCACGCCGTCGACGATGCGGACGATCGGACGCCGGGCGCGATGGTCGAGAAGCGTGTCGACGTCGAACGTGGCCACGGGCTCGGTGTTGACAGCGCCCAGCAGCGTGGCCATGGCGGTCGCAGCGCCGAGCCCGGCGTCGATCCAGCCCTCCATGCCCACGACGAGCACCGGACGGTCGAGCGACGGGCGGGCGTGCAGCTCGTAGAGCGACATCAGCCGGTCATCCGTCGACCACGGCGCGCGCGGCCTCGGCCAGGCGCACGACCTGGTTGCCGAAGTGCTCGAAGCCGCTACTGGCGGAGCCCATGGCGCCGCCGACGTAGCGCGCGTAGACGCCCTCGACGATGCACGCCAGCTTCCAGTACCCGAACGCGACGTAGAAGTCGAGGCCGCTCAGGTCGCGCCCGGAGCGCTCGGCGTAGCGGTCGGCGACCTCCTTGCGGCTCGGGAAGCCCGACAGCACGGTGGGGGAGGAGGGCAGCGACTCGAGCTCGTCACCGGCCTCGGACCAGTAGACCATCAGCAACCCGACGTCGGCGAGGGGGTCGCCGAGCGTGCAGATCTCCCAGTCGAGCACGGCCGCCACCCGACCGTCGTCGCCGAGCATGGTGTTGTCGAGCCGGTAGTCGCCGTGCACGATCGTGGCGCCGCCCTGCTCCGGCACGCGCGACTTGAGCACGCGGTATACGTCCTCGAGGACGGGGACCTCACGGGTCTTCGACTGCTCGAACTGCGACCACCACCGCTTCAGCTGCCGTTCGATGTAGCCCTCGCGCCGGCCCAGGTCGCCCAGCCCGACAGCATCGACGTCGACGGAGTGGATCTCGGCCAGCACGTCGACGAGCGACTCACCTGCGACCCGGCGCTGCGCCTCGTCGAAGACGGCCGTGGCGATCTCCGTCGTGCGCAGGACGTGTCCCTCGACGAAGTCCATGACGTAGAACGGCGTGCCGTTGACCGCCTCGTCCGTGCAGAGGCCTATCGCCGGCGCCACCGGCACCGGCGTCGGGCCGAGGGCGGAGATGATCTTGTGCTCCCGGCTCATGTCGTGGGCGGTCGGCAGGACGTGGTGGAGCGGTGGGCGGCGGAGGACGAGGGCCCGGCCGGCCGCGTCGGTGACCTTGAAGGTGAGGTTGGAGTGACCGCCTGCGATGAGCGAGAACTCGAGGGGCGGGACGACGCCGTCGACGTGGTCCTGGAACCAGCGGGTCACGCGGTCGGCCTGGATGCCCTCGACGGCTGTGGTCATGGGTCGGAATCGTACGGCCACCCACCGGGTTGACAAGATGCGACATGCTCGACGTCACCGATGACACCTTCGAACGCGATGTGCTCGACCGCTCCACCGAAGTCCCGGTGGTGGTCGACCTGTGGGCCGAGTGGTGCGGTCCGTGCCGCACGCTGGGCCCCATCCTGGAGCGGGTGGTGGCCGCGACCGAGGGCAAGGTGGCGCTCGTGAAGGTCGATGTCGACGCCAACCCCCGCGTGGCGACGACGTTCCAGGTGCAGTCCATCCCCGCGGTCTTCGCGCTGCAGGACCGCAAGATCGTCGACTCGTTCATCGGGGCGCTTCCGGAGCCCGCGGTGCAGGAGTTCGTGGACCGGCTGGCACCGGCCGAGACCGAAGCCGACCGTCTGGTCGCGGCAGGTGACGAGGCCTCCCTACGCGCCGCGCTCGACCTGCAGCCCGATCATCCGGGCGCGGTGACGGCCCTCGCCGAGTTGCTCGTCGTCCGAGGCCAGGGCGACGAGGCGCTCGCCCTGCTCGAGCGACTCCCGGAGACGGCGGAGACGCGACGGATCGCCGCGCTCGCGCGCGTGGGCGGCGACGCGGTGGTGGCGGGCGACGGCGTGGAAGCGCGTCTCGACGCGTTGCTCGAACGGGTGAAGGACGACGACGACGCCCGTCAACAGTTCGTCGATCTGCTCGAGGTGCTGGGCGCCGACGACCCGCGGACGGCGACCTATCGCAAGCGGCTCACGGCTCGGTTGTACTAGCGCGTGCGCGTCTGGAAGGGCGGTCCCGTTCCGCCCGGCGCCGATGCCATCACGCTCGGGTCGCTCATCATCGTGCGTCGGCGCGCGGCGGACGACCGCCGGCTGATGCGTCACGAGGAGGAGCACGTGCGCCAGTGGCGCGAGCTCGGTGTGCTGGGTTTCCTGCGCCGCTACCTTGCCGCGTACGTGCGATGGCGCTGGCGCGGGTACGGCCACCGTGGCGCATACCTCCGCATCCCGCTCGAGGTCGAAGCCGAGTGGGTGGCGAGGCGGTCGGTGCGCCGCTAGGGTCGAAGCGCCACTTCCCCGGTCGACGACCTTCGTTCCCGGGAGCGCGACGTGAGCCACGAACTCCTCCGCCCGGAGCCGCCGCGCGACTGGCGGGCGCGCCTCGGCGACCTCCGTGCCCAACTTCCCCTCTCCATTGCCGGCCTGGTCGCGGCGTCGCTCGGTGCAGTGGCGGCGATCGGGCTGGGCGTCGTCGGCTTGCGCCTGTTGCGGTCCCCCCCTCCCGCGGAGCTCTCGCTACCGCGTGCCATGCCGCCGGCGGGAGTGTCGGCCACCACCACGGTGCCGGGTCCCGTCGTGGTGTACGTGGCCGGTGCCGTCGCCCGTCCCGGTGTCTACCCCGTCGGTTCGGGCGCGCGCGTCGCAGACGCGGTCGCCGCCGCGGACGGCACCACTCCCGACGCCGACCTCGATCCTCTCAACCTGGCGACCCGGCTCTCCGACGGCGACCGCGTGTTCGTGCCGCACAGGGGACAGGCGCCGCCGGCGGTTCTCGGGCCCGGGCCGACCGGCGACGGCTCGACGCGGAGCGGCCCGGTCAATCTCAACACCGCGACGGCCGACCAGCTCGAGGCCCTCTCCGGTGTTGGGCCCGCCACCGCGCAGGCGATCATCACCTGGCGCGAGCAGCACGGGCGCTTCCGATCCGTGCAGGACCTCTTGCAGATACGAGGAATCGGCCCCGCGAAGATGGAGTCGCTCCGCGACCAGGTCACCGTGTGAGCGACGGGGCGGCCATCGTGCTCGCGCTGTCGACCGCGGGTGGCGCGCTCGTCGCCGTGCCCGTGCCGTTGCCGGTCGCGCTGATGGTCGTCGCGCTCGCGTTCGCCCGTCGGTCACCGGTCCTGCTCTGCCTCGGTGCCGCGCTGTTGTCATCGGGTTGCTCGGCTCGCGCGTGGGCCGGCGTTCGGCCGGCATCGCCGCGAGGGTGGTCGGGCGTGGCCACGCTGGTGAGCGACCCCGACGACTTCGATGGTGCGGTCCGCGTCGACCTGCGCCTCGGACATGGGCGAGTGGAGGCGTGGGCGCGCGGCGGGGCCGCCGGACGCCTGCGAGATCGCTTGGCGGGTGAGCGCATCTCCGTAGCGGGCCGGCTCGAGCCGGTGCCGCCCGCGGCGCGCGATCGACTGGCCCGCCGGCACGTCGGGGCGCGGCTCAGCATCGACGAGGTCGGCTCGTGGGCGTTCGGCGGGCCCGTCAGCCGGCTGGCGAACGGGGTGCGCCGCACGCTGGTCGCCGGGGCGGCGTCGCTTCCGGACGACCGCCGCGCCCTGTTCGCCGGCTTCGTGCTCGGTGACGACCGCGCGCAGTCGGTCGAGACCGTCGACGACTTCCGGGCCTCGGGGCTCACCCACCTCCTCGTCGTATCAGGGCAGAACGTTGCGTTCGTCCTCGCGCTCACGTCGCCGTTGCTCGGGCGAATGAGCCTCGGGGGCCGGCTCGCGGCCGGCGTTGCAGTGCTCGTTCTCTTCGGGTTCGTCACGCGCTGGGAGCCGTCGGTGCTGCGAGCCGAGGCGATGTCAGGTGTCGCGATGGTGGCCTCGACGCTCGGTCGCCCGGTCTCGAGCCTGCGCCTGCTCGCGCTCGCGGTCACCGGGGTGCTCCTCGTCGACCCGCTGCTCGTGGGATCGGTGGGCTTTCTGCTCTCGGCCGGCGCGTGCGCTGGCATCGCGCTGTTCGCCCACCCGCTCGCCGCCGCGCTGCCCGGCCCGCGACCGCTGGCGTCTGCGTTCGCAGTCACGCTGGCCGCCCAGGTCGGTGTCGCGCCCGTGCTGGTGCCGGTCTTCGGCGGGCTGCCGGTGGCGGCGCTGCCCGCCAACGTCTTGGCGGTCCCGGCCGCGGGCCCCGTGATGATGTGGGGACTGGCTGCGGGTGTGCCCGCGGGGGTGGTGGGCGGCGCGATGGCGCGTGCCGTCCACGTGCCGACCGGCGTGCTCGTGGCATGGGTCGCGGGGGTCGCCCGCGTCACCGCCCGGTTGCCGTTAGGCGAGCTGCGCATGCCGCATGTCGCGCTCGTGACCGCGTCGGCGTGCCTCCTGACGGTGGCGCGGCACCGCCGCGTGCGCGCCGCTGCCCTGGTCGCGATGGTGGCGACGCTGGGCGCGCCCGCGTTCCTCGACCGCGCCCCGCGCCAGGCGTGGGCTGCGCCGGTCGCTCCAGGGGCCCGGCTCTGGCAGTCGGGAGCCGCGAGCGTGGTCGAGCTCGACCGGGCCTCGCCCGCGACAGTTCTCCCGGCGCTGCGCCGCTGGCGGGTCCGCCGCATCGACGTGCTCGTGCTGGGCCGCCGGTCCGCGGCCGGCGTGGCCGCGACGCTGACGCGCCGGGTGCCCGCCCGTCTCGTCCTCGCCGACGCCGGCACCGAGGTCGACGCAGGCGCGCTCCGGGTGCGAGTCGAGCGGCGGGCGGCGCGGCTGGTGGCCGTCGTGCGTCTCCGCTCGAGCGAATAGCGTCCGAGCGTGCGCCTCGTCATCGGCTCGCGCCAGTACGACCTGGCCACCCGCTCGCTCGTCATGGGCATCCTCAACCGCACGCCCGACTCCTTCTTCGACCGCGGCGAGTTCTTCGCGCTGGATGCCACGATGCGCCGCGCCGAGCAGCTGGTCGACGAAGGGGCCGACATCCTCGACGTCGGCGGGGTGAAGGCGGGCCCGGGCCCCGACGTGGGCGAGCCCGAGGAGCTCGATCGCGTCATTCCGGCCGTCGCCGCCGTGCGAGCGCGGTTCGACGTCCCGATCTCGGTCGACACCTGGCGGTCCGAGGTGGCGCGCGCCGCCTATGCGGCCGGCGCGGAGATCGGAAACGACATCAGCGGTTTCGCCGACCCCGACTACCTGCACGTGAGCGCGAAGGCGGGTGCCACGGTGGTCGCCACCCACATCCGCCTCCAGCCCCGCGTCCCTGACCCCGAGCCTCGTTACGGCGACGTCGTGGCCGCGGTCTGCGAGTTCCTCGCCGATCGCGCCCGTCGTGCCGAAGCGGCCGGGGTCCCGGCCGAGCGCATCGTCGTCGACGCCGGGCTCGACCTGGGCAAGACGTGGCAGCAGTCGCTCGAGCTGCTGCGACGGTCCGCCGCGCTCGCCGCGCTCGGCTACCCGCTGCTGCTCTCGGCGTCGAACAAGACGTTCCTCGGCAAGTTGCTCGACCTCGGGATCACCGAGCGACGCGACGCGTCGCTCGCCGCCGCGGCTCTCGGCGTGGCGCGCGGCTGTCGCATCGTGCGCGCCCACGATGTGCGAGGCACCCGACGCGTATGCGACACGATCGCGGCCGTGCTGGAGGCCGCATGACGGTGTCGACGGGCACGATCGTCCTGCCCGCCTACTTCGTGAAGGGCGAGGATGCCGTGGTCGTGAACGACGCGGTTCGCACGCTCGTCGACGAGCTGGTGGGCGCGGGTGACGCGGCGCTGACGGTCGAGGACTTCTCGTCCGACGACTACGAGCTCGCGGCCGTGGTAGATGCGGCGCAGACGCCGCCGTTCTTCACCGATCGACGCGTCGTCGTGGCGCGGGGGATCGGCCGCTTCACCGCCGAGGAGCTTGCCGTCCTGCTCACCTATCTCGACGATCCGCTGCCGTCCACCGCGCTCGTGCTGGTCGCGTCGGAGGGCGTCGTGTCGCAGAAGGTGCCCAACGCGGTGAAGAAGATCGGCCACGTCGTCGACGTCAGCCTGCGGCAGGCGAAGGACGCGAAGGCGTGGTTCCAGAGCCGCCTCAAGGACGCGCCCGTGCGCCTCGACGCGAGTGCGGCCAAGGCCGTCGCCGATCACGTGGGCGACGACGTCGGCCGGCTGGTCGGTCTGCTCAACCTGCTCGAAGGCGTGCACGGAACCGGCGCCCGGCTCACGACGGACGACGTCGTGCCCTTTCTCGGCGAGGCAGGCGGGGTGGCGCCGTGGGAGCTCACCGACGCGATCGACGAGGGCAGCACCGAGGCGGCCTTGACCCACCTGCACCGCATGATGGAAGGCGGCGGCCGGCATCCGCTCGTCATCACGGCCACGCTCCACACCCACTACACGCGCATGCTGCGCCTGGACGGCGCCCAGGTGGCCAACGAGGCGGCCGCCGCGGCGCTGCTGGGGTTGAGGGGCTCGACGTACCCGGCGCGCAAGGCCCTCGCGCAGGCTCGGCGCCTCGGACCCGCGGGCATCCGCCGCGCCATCTCGCTGCTGGCCGACGCCGACCTCGCGCTCAAGGGCGCGATCGACTGGCCGGGCGAGCTGGTGCTCGAGGTGCTGGTGGCCCGGCTCAGCCGCCTGGCCCCGCGCAAGCGGCGCTAGCGAGCGCGCTCCGAGGTCAAGTTCGTCCGGCCGTGCGAGACTGCGCCCAGGCGAACGGAGGACGGACGTGAGCCGGCTGAGGAATCGCATCGTTTGCGGGGCGCTCGGCGCGCTGGTGATCTTCGCTCCGACGATCGGGCCCACGCCGGCCGGGGCCACCGGGCCCGTCGCCGTCGCCCGGCAGCTCGCAGGCTCGATTCCCAATCCCTACGACGAGCCCAATGCGGTCGTGCGGGTGGGTGACCGTCTCTTCGTGCCCGACCGCAACGCGATCGACCGCGTCGGCCTCACGCCGCCGACGTTCTCGATCTTCGCAGGCGAGCGCACCACCCCCGGGTCGACAGACGGTCCTGCTACCAACGCCCGCTTCAACGGCCTGAAGGGCATCGCCGGCGACGGCACCAACCTCTACGTCACCGACTCCGGGAACCACACCATCCGCAAGATCGTCATCGCCACCGGTGCGGTCACAACCGTCGCCGGCAGTGCGGGGCACGTGGGCAACGCGGACGGCACCGGCGCGGCGGCCCGCTTCAACCAGCCGTACGGCATCGCAATCGGCGGCGGCGACCTCTGGATCACCGATCGCGGGAACCACACCATCCGTCGCCTGACCCTCGCGAGCGGCGCGGTGACGACGGTGGCCGGCACCGCGGGCTCGCCGGGCACAGCCGACGGCACCGGAGCGGCGGCGCGCTTCAGCGCGCTCACCGGCATCGCGTACGACAGTGGAACCGTCTGGATCGCCGACGGCGACCGCGTCCGCAAGCTGGTGCCGGCTACGAATGCCGTCACCACTCTCGTCACGGTGGCCTGCTTTTCCTCGACCGTGATCACCGGCCTGGCCGTCACGGGCGGCAAGGCGTACACCGCCCTCGACTGTTCCGACTCCGATGGCGAGCAGTTCACGGAATTGAGGAGCGTCGACCTCGTCTCGCTCCAGACCGCGCAGGTATCCCACCCCGTGTCCAACGACAGCACCGGCGTTAGCACCGACGGTGTCGAGCTGTACGTCTCGGGCTACCTGAACTGGCCGCCGGGCCTGTATCGCACGGTGATCGCCACGGGCGCTACGGCCAAGGTCGGCGAGTTCGGCGAGTTCGGATCGACCAACGGCGCGGCCGCCGCGGCCCGTTTCACACACCCGAACAAGATGGCGAGCGACGGCGGCAACCTCTTCGTCGCCGACCGAGGCAACTCCGCCATCCGACGAGTGTCGATCGACACCGGCGAGACGTCCACCCTGGCCACCGGGCTCGACGGCGGCGGCATCGCCCTCTACGGCCCGTACCTCTTCGTCGGGTCCGCGAACACGGTGCGCCGCGTCGACCGGGTCACGGGTGCGGTCACGACGTTCGCGACCGTGGGTGGCGGTGGCTACCACGTCGACGCGATCGCGACCGACGGAAGCTCCCTGTATTTCACCGGGACCGACTGCGCGATCCACCGCCTCGACCCGACCACCGCCGCGCTGAGCGTGCTGGCCGGCTCGACCTCTGCCTGTGGGTACGTCGACGCAACGGGCCCCTCCGCCCGGTTCCTCGGCCCGCTCGATCTCACCACTGACGGAACGAACCTCTGGGTGGCCGACCAGGCGAACTACCGGGTGCGGAAGGTCGTGATCGCCACCGCGCAGGTCACGACGCTGACCGCGGCGTTTCCCACCTCCGACCTCCTGATGGGCATCACCTTCGGGGGCGCCGACGTCTACGTGACCATCTCGACGTGTTCGGTGTGTCCGGGCGCGATCCGCCGGGTCTCGACCACCACGGGGTCCGTGTCGCCCGTCGCGGGCGGAGACGCGCCGGTGCCGCTCACGTTCGCGCCGAGCTCGGCCTCGTCGACCGAGCTGAACCCCTCGGGCATCTTCGCCGACCGAGACGGGCGCCGTCTGTTCTTCACCCACGACACCGGGGTCGGTGTCGTCGAGGACCCGGCGACGCCACTCGGCATCGGCGACACCACTCTGGTGGAGGGCGACGGCGGGACGGGGTTGGCGGTGTTCACCGTGCGCCTGGCGCGCCCGATGGCGAACGACGTGCGCGTGGTCTACGTCACCAACGACGGTACGGCCACCGCCGCCTCGGGCGATTTCGTCGGCCAGTCGGGCCAGCTCACCATCCCCGCGGGTGCCACCGAGGCCCGGATCAAGGTCTCCGTCAACGGAGACACGGCAGATGAGGCGAACGAGAGCTTCAAGGTGCGCCTGGCGTGGCCGGTGGGCGGTGCGGTGCTCACGCGCGCCCTGGGCCAGGCCACCGTGGTCGACGACGACCCAGGGGCCGCGGTCTCGCTGTCGATCGGTGATGTCCGCGTGCTCGAGGGCGACGCCGGAGCCTCGCTCGCAGTGTTCCCGGTGCGACTTTCCTCCGCGCAGCCGGCGCCGGTGACCGCCGCGTTCGCCACCGCGCCCGGCAGCGCCGCAGCGGGCAGCGACTACGAGACGCGCAGCGGCACGGTGAGCATCCCCGCGGGGCTGACGTCGGCCACGGTCTTCGTCAAGGTGTTCGGCGACGTCGTCGCCGAGGGGGGCGAGTCGTTCAGCGTCACGCTGTCGGGGTCGAGCGGTCCGGCGATCACCCGCGGCACAGGAACCGGCACGATCCTCGCCGAGGACTGACGCGAGCCTGGACCGAAGGGCGCTCGCTCGAACGCGGTGCTAGCTCGAAACCCTGGCCAGGCGCTTCATCAGGCGCGACTTGCGGTTGGACGCCTGGTTCTTGTGGATGATGCCCTTGGCCGCGGCCTTGTCGATGCGCTTCATGGCCACGCGTAGGGCTTCGGGTGCATGCTCGGCGCCTTCCTCGGCGGCGCGCACCGCAACCTTCACGCGCGTCTTGATCTCGGACTTCGCCGCCTTGTTGCGCACCCGGCGCCGCTCGTTCTGCTTGTTGCGCTTGATCTGACTCTTGATGTTCGCCATGAGAAGGGACAGACGATAGCAGCGCCCGGCCCGGGAGGCCGGGCCCGAGAGCGGAGCCGCCCAGGAGGCCGCTCCGCGACGAGAATGGCGCCCATGTTGCTGCGCGGGCGCGACGGCTCCGAGCTCCAGCTCGACATCGTGGGCTACCAGTTCCCCCACGTCGAGGCCGATCCCTGGGACAGCAACAGCCTGCTCGTCGCCTTGCGCGTCGTCTCCGCCCAGGGCACGTGGGAGGCGGTCGACCCCTCTCTGACCACCTGGGAGGCGGCGCGTCTGTGCCGATGGCTGGCGCTCCTGGCGGCCGGCGACGCGAGCGCGGTGCGCCAGGCGTTCAACGAGCCCAACGTCCGCGTGTCGGTCAACGGGCTCGCATCCGACTTCTCCCGCGCCCGGGTGCACGCCTGTTTCGAGCTGGAGACGCGTCCACCCTGGCTCCCGGGCCCGGCTTCGGGCAGGGACACGTTGTGCGTCGACCTCGACGTCCCGCGCGCCGCGGTGCGCGATGCGGCCGCGGATCTGGCCCGTCAGCTGCGACGCTTCCCGCTGCGGGGCGACGATCCGACCCTCTGAGACGCCCCGATCGCGGTCTTCCCGCGCAAAGTGCACCGCCAGGGGCGCTTTGCGCGGGAAGATCGGTGGGTTGTGACCATGACCCCACTCGACCGCATACGCAACCTGGCCGTGATCGCGCACATCGATCACGGCAAGTCGACGCTCTCCGACCGGGTCCTCGAGCTCACCGGGGCGGTCGACGCACGCGACATGCGCGAGCAGTACCTCGATTCGATGGACATCGAGCGCGAGCGCGGCATCACCATCAAGGCCCAGAACGTGCGCGTCACGTGGAAGGGCCACACCATCCATCTGATCGACACGCCCGGGCACGTCGATTTCGCCTACGAGGTGTCGCGCAGCCTGGCAGCGTGCGAAGGCGTGATCCTGCTCGTCGACGCGTCGCAGGGGATCGAGGCGCAGACGCTCGCCAACTGCTACCTCGCCATCGAGCACGACCTCGAGATCGTCCCCGTGCTCAACAAGATCGACCTGCCCGCGGCCGACCCCGACCGGGTGGCGCGTGAGATCGAGCACGTGCTCGGCATCGATGCAGACACGATCCTCCGCCTGAGCGCGAAGACGGGGGAGGGCGTGCCCGAGCTGCTCGACGCGGTCGTCGAGCGCATCCCCGCGCCCATCGGCGATGCCGATGCGTCCTTACAGGCGCTGCTGTTCGACTCGTACTACGACCAGTACCGCGGCGTGGTGAGCGCGGTGCGCGTCATGGAGGGCACCTTGTCGAGCGGTGCCCGGTTGCGCTTCATGCAGGCCGGGTCCACCCACGACGCGGAAGAGGTGGGGGTGCGCCTGCCCGCGGTGACGCCTGTCGCCGCGCTGGGCCCGGGTGAGGTGGGCTACGTCATCGCCGGCATCAAGGACGTCGGCGAGGCGCGTTCTGGAGAGACGGTCACCGAAGCCGCGCGCCCCGCGTCCCATCCGCTCGAGGGCTACCGCGACCCGAAGCCGATGGTGTTCTGCGGCCTCTACCCGGTGGAGGGTGACGACTTCGCCGACCTGCGCGAAGCGCTCGTGAAGTTGAGGCTCAACGACGCGTCGTTCACCTTCGAGCCGGAGACCTCGAGCGCGCTCGGGTTCGGCTTCCGCTGCGGCTTCCTCGGGCTCCTGCACATGGACATCGTGCGCGAGCGGCTCGAGCGCGAGTTCGACCTCAGCCTCATCGCGTCCGCGCCGAGCGTGGAGTACCTCGCCCACCTCACCAACGGCGGCGTGGTCGAGGTCGACAACCCCTCCGCCATGCCCGAGCCCCAGAAGGTCGAGTTCATCGAGGAGCCGTTCTTCACCGCGACCGTGCTGTTGCCCCGTGAGTACACCGGCACCGTCATGGACCTGTGCCAGGGCCGGCGGGGCGACATGCAGAAGATGGAGTACCTCTCGGAGGAGCGGGTCGAGCTCGTGTACCGCATCCCGCTGGCCGAGGTGGTGGTCGACTTCTTCGACCAGCTCAAGAGCCGCACGAAGGGGTACGCGTCGCTCGACTACGAGCCGACGGACTACGCGCGCTCCGACCTGGTGAAGGTCGACGTGCTGCTCAACGGTGTGCCCGTCGACGCGTTCAGCGCGATCGTCCATCGCGACCGAGGCGCGGAGTACGGCCGCAAGATGACCGCGAAGCTGCGCGAGCTGATCCCCCGCCAGCTGTTCGACGTGCCCATCCAGGCCGCCATCGGCGGGCGCATCGTGGCGCGCGAGACGGTGAAGGCCAAGCGCAAGGACGTGCTGGCGAAGTGCTACGGCGGCGACATCACCCGCAAGCGCAAGCTGCTCGAAAAGCAGAAGGAGGGGAAGCGGCGCATGAAGAACATCGGCCGCGTCGAGGTGCCCCAGGAGGCGTTCGTCTCCGCCCTCCGCCTCGAGGAATGACGGATCCCGCTCAGGCCGGCGGCCGGTTCGCGGCGAGGTGGCGGTTGAGCGCGTCGAGCGTTGCGCGCACCGCGGCCTCCGCGGGTGACGGGCCCACGGCGACGCCCCAGCGGACGCTGGCGTCACTCGTCGCCTCCAGCGACACCGCGATCGCCTGACCCGACGGGTCCGGCAGCGGCCCCGACCAGCCGGGCGTGAACGGCACGTCGAGGCCGAGGGCAACGAGCGCCTCGAGCACACTGCCCACCGCCGCGCTGACCTCGTCGCCGCTGCGCCGACGGCCGATCGTGCGCAGGCCGCCCTTCGCCAGGTGCACCTCGACCTCGAGGTCGGGCAGCACGATGACTGCGAGCACGCGCACCCGCTCGCCCTCCCTGCCCCCCTCGCCCACCACCTCGACCACGTGGGGCTCGTCGAGATGGGCGGCGGCCACCGCCGTGGCGCGGTGCCGCAGCTCGTACTCGTCCACGTCCGCGGCGACGCCCACCTGCACCAGGAAGACGCCGTTGCGTTCGCCGAAGCCCACGATCCGCACGCCTGGGATCAGGCGGAGCTCCAGCTCGAGCGCGTCGTGGGCGCTGCTCATCCGCGCTCGGCCCGCTCGGCGCGGCGCCTCGCCTTGTCCTCGTAGAGGCGCGTGTCGGCGAGCGCGGTGAGCGTCTCGACGGTGTCGGCGTCGCCCGGACAGGACGCGACGCCCACGGAGAAGTCGACCGGCAGGTCGCGATCGAGGGCTCGTACGCCGTCGCGCAGCCGTTCGATCAGCGGAGCCACGACGCCCGCGTCGCCGCCGGGCAGGATCAGCGCGAACTCGTCGCCCCCCGTGCGCGCCGCCACGTCGCTCTGCCGGATCGCGTGGCGCATCGCGGCACCGATGGCGCGGAGGACGTCGTCACCGCCGGCATGCCCGTAGCTGTCGTTGACGATCTTGAACAGGTCGAGGTCGATCGTCACGAGGGTGAAGGGGTCGTCGTAACGACGGGCGCGACTGACCGCCTGCACGAGCTGGTCGTCGAAGCTGCGCCGGTTGTACAGCTTGGTGAGGGGATCGTGGAGCGAGTCGTAGCGCAGGTTGTCGAGTCGGAGCGCGACCGCGACGAGATCGGTCGCCGCGTCGAGCCGCCTCCCGGCGTCGAGCGGCGGTTCGGTGTGCAACCCCACGGGGCCACCCAGGGCCACCTCCTCGGCCCACCCCCCGTCGAGGGGCCTGCGCCCGGCGCGGAACGCCTGGCGCCCGAGCGGCGGGCGGTCGATCACGATCACCGCGTCGTGCAGCTGGGCCTCGGCCACCACGCGGTCGAGGCAGCGGTACACGAACTCCAACCCCGACTCGGCGGCCTGGAGGTCGGCGGCCAGGTCGGCGAGCAGCTCGGCGCGGGGCCGGCGCCGGCCGGAAGGGCGCGCCGGGTCGGGCTCGTGCGCCTCACTCCCCACCTCGTCCACCCTCGCCGTCCCCCTCTGACGCCGGGCGTGCCCCTCCGGACGACGCGACGCCAGCACCAACTCTGACGTCAGTATGGGGCCTACCCAGCGTGGCCACCAGACCACTCCGGCTGGTGGGAGGGATGAGGCCCCGGGTGGAGGCGCTGGCACTCGGTATCATCGGGTGCTACGCCAATGTCGCTCGACGATCGAAAGGCCGCCATTCTGCGGGCCGTCGTGCGGGAGTACATCGAGACGGCCCAGCCGGTCGGGTCCGCCCATGTCTCTCGCGGCGGTCTGGGGGTTTCGCCCGCCACCGTGCGCAACGAGATGGCGTTGCTCGAACGCGACGGCTATCTGACCCAACCCCACACCAGCGCGGGGCGCGTGCCCACCGACAAGGGCTACCGCTTCTTCGTCGACCAGCTCACGACCCCGGGGGCGCTGCCGCCCGTCCAGCGCCAGCAGGTGCGCGAGTTCTTCGCCCGGGCCCACGGCGAGATCGAGCAGATGCTGCACGACACCAGCCGCCTGCTCTCCAACCTCACCGACTACGCCGCAGTCATCGTGGCGCCCGCGCTCGAAGGGGCGGTGGTGCGCTCGGTGCAGCTCGTCGGGCTCACGCCGCGGGTCGTGCTCGGTGTCGCCGTGCTGTCCAACGGCTCGGTCGAGAAGCGAACGCTCGAGCTGCCGCACGACGTCGGCGACGAGCGTGTCGCCGCAGCCGGCGCCCATCTCGCCTCCCAGCTGTGTGGACGCACGCTCGCGGGGTTCCTCGACGACGTCGCCCACACCGGAGATCCCGCCACCGACGACCTCGTGCGCCGGGCGTGTCAGTCGTTCGAGCCCGACGCCGAGGCCGACCACGTCTTCGTGGGCGGCGCGTCGCGCATGGTCGCCGCGTTCGACGCCGTCGACACGGTGCGCCGGGTGCTCGGCATCCTCGAGCAACAGTACGTGGTCGTCGGTCTCCTGCAGGAGGTGCTCGATCGTGGCATGAGCGTCTCGATCGGCACCGAGCTGGGCGTGGAGTCGCTGGCCGAGTGCGCCATCGTGGTCGCGCCCTACGAGGTCGAAGGCGAGGCCGCGGGCTCCATCGGCGTGCTCGGCCCCACCCGCATGCACTACCCCGAGGCGATGGCGGCGGTGGCGGTCGTGAGCCAGCGCCTCGGTCGCCGCCTCAGCGAGTCGTAAGCCGTGGCCACCGACTACTACGAGCTGCTGCACGTCGCGCCCAACGCCACCGAGGACGAGATCAAGCGCGCCTACCGCAAGCTCGCCCGCGAGCTGCACCCCGACACGAGCGGCGGTGATCCCGCGGCGGAGGAGCGCTTCAAGGAGGTGACGGTCGCGTACGAGACGTTGCGCGACCCGGAGCGGCGGCGGCGCTACGACATGTTCGGCCCCGAGCCGGCGCGCGGCGCAGGCGCGGGGGCGGGAGACCCCTTCGCCGGCGCGGGCTTCGGCGCCAACCTCGGCGACCTGTTCGACACCATCTTCGGCGCGGGCGGCGGCGGCCCGCGCGGCCCCGCCGGGCCGCCCCGCGGCAACGACCTCGAGGTGACGCTCACCGTCGAGTTCGAGGAGGCCGTCTTCGGCGCGCAGCGAGAGGTCTCCCTGCGCGCCCCGGTCGCGTGCGCCACGTGCGAGGGCAGCGGGGCGCGCCCGGGCACGACACCCGTCACCTGCTCGAACTGCGCCGGGACGGGCGAGGTGCGCCGCGTGCGCCAGTCGATCCTCGGCCAGATGGTCACCGCCTCGCCCTGTCCGCGGTGCGGCGGGTTGGGCCGGGAGATCACCAGCCCGTGCCCCGACTGCCGCGGCGAGGGCCGGCGCACGGAGCCGCGCACGTACACGGTCGAGGTGCCGGCGGGCGTCGACGACGGCAACACCTTGCGCCTCACGAGCCGAGGCGCGGCGGACCCGCGTGGCGGTGCGCCAGGCTATCTCTACGTTCACCTCCGGGTGCGCCCGCACGAACGAATCCAGCGCCAGGGTTACGACCTGGTGCACGTGCTGCACGTGCCGATGACCCAGGCCGTGCTCGGCGTCCACGTCGCCTACGAGACGCTCGACGGCACCGAGGACCTCGTCATCCCGGCAGGCACGCAGTCGGGCCGCGTGTTCCGACTGCGCGGCCGCGGCGTGCCCCACGTCAACGCCCGCGGTCGCGGCGAGCTGCTGGTGCAGGTCGTCGTCGACACGCCGACCGACATGAGTCCCGAGCAGGAAGAGCTCATGCGGCGTCTCGCTGCCGAGCGGGGCGAGGAGGTCGCCCCGCCCGAGAAGGGCTTCCTCTCGCGATTCCGCTCCGCCTTCAAGTAGCGGGGTGCGATGGCGCTTGCCGGCCGCGCCCGCGCCCATGCGTTCGTGGCCGACGTCGAGTCGCCCGAGCTCGGTCCTGACGACCGCCATCACCTCGAGCGGGTGCTGCGGCTGCGTCCGGGTGACGAGCTCACGGTGGCCGACGGGGCGGGACGCTGGCGGCGCTGTCGCTTCGGTCCCGTGGTGGAGGTCGACGGCGACGTCGAGGTCGAACCCCCGCCCGCTCCGGCGATCACCCTCGCCTTCGCGCTCACCAAGGGCGAGCGCCCGGAGTGGACCGTGCAGAAGCTCACCGAGGTGGGCGTCGACCGCATCGTGCCGTTCGTGAGCGACCGGTCGATCGTGCGTTGGGACGAGGCGAAGGCCGGGCGCCACACCGAGCGGCTCCGCCGCGTCGCCCGCGAGGCGGCCATGCAGAGCCGGCGCGCGTTCCTGCCCGTCGTCGAGGACGTCGCCGCGTTCGCCGACGTGGTCACCCGCCGCGGCGCCGCGCTCGCCGCGCCCGGCGGGAGGCCTCCCGACCTGGCGCGCACCTGTCTGCTCGTGGGCCCGGAGGGCGGATGGACCGACGAGGAGCTGGCGCTCGCGTCGGCCCGCGTCGCGCTCGGTCCCACTGTATTGCGGGCCGAGACCGCCGCGGTCGCGGGGGCGGTGCTCCTCGCCGGGTTGCGCGCCGGACTGGTCGCGACCGCCGATTTGCACTCAGCGTGAGGAACTTGGCCGAATTTATGGGTATTTGTGGCATTGCCGACCTCCCAGCGTGGGTACTACGCTGCACCAGGGAGTCAGGGGGGCTGGGTTGATCGACGAACCGGTCGACGAAAAGGCGGCCAGCGCATATGCACGCCGTGTGGGCGAGCGGCTGCGCGCGATCCGCAAGCAGAAGGGCTTGTCGCTGCAGGAGGTCGAAGCTGCCTCCACGCAGGAGTTCAAGGCCTCGGTGCTCGGCGCGTACGAGCGCGGTGAGCGCTCGATCTCCGTGCCCCGCCTGCAGCGCCTGGCCCGGTACTACAACGTGCCGGTCGATCAGCTCCTGCCGCGCGACATCGACATCGACCTCACCGGCGCGACCGACGCGGTCGAGGGCGACGCCGACTACGGGCGGCGGTCGGTATGGGGCGAAAGCGCGGACAAGGTCACCATCGACCTCACGGCCTTCGAGCGGCTCACCGAGCCCGAGGCCGACATGTTGCAGCGCTACCTCAAGATGATCCAGGTGCAGCGCCAGGACTTCAACGGCCGGATGCTCACCATCCGCGGCGACGACCTGCGCGCCATCGCCTGCCTCTTCGGCACCGACACCGACGGCATCGTCCATCGCCTCGACTCCCTGGGCCTGCGTCTCCCCATCTGACGCGCTGAGCGCGACTTTCACGGAGGGGACAGAGGCGGGAGGCGGAACAGCTGGCCCGTGAAGACGAGATGCGGGTTCCGCGGGTCGGCGAGCAGGTCGCGGTTCACCTCGATCAGCGACCGCCAGTAGGCGCAGACCTCGCCGTCGGTTGCGGCCCTGCCCCGCCGCAGCGACTCGACGTCGCGCGCGATCTTCCAGAGGCTCTGACCCGGGCGCACCTCCCACGTCGTTACGACGGGGGATGGAGGCGGCGCGACCGGCGCGGCGGCTGTGCCGGCCGGAACTGCTGTGCCGACCGGAACTGCTGTGCCGGCCGGAACGGCTGTGGGAGCCGTCCCCGGGTGGGCGGGGTCGGGGAGACGGGTCATGGTGATGACAGGGGAGGGAGCCCGGGCGGCGAGCGTGGGCGACGCGGTCAGCGCCGTCGACGTGGCGAGCCCTGCGCCGAGAGCCCAGCGCACGATCGCGCGCAGCGATCGCGGCGAGACCGCATCGGCGAGCCGGATGAGCGGGCGGGCACCGACCGCGCGGGCGACGACACCTGCGGCTGTGGCGGCCAGCACGTACCAGCACGACAGCAACGCCCCGAGGCGCACGAGCGCGACGAACGCGTCGGCCGGCTCGCGCGCGGTCAGCCATCGTTGCCAGTCGGCCGGCGCGGTCAGCCGCGGCAACTCGATGGCGCTCTGCCCGCTCAGCAGAAGCGCGCCGAGCGCCACCGTCACGGCGAGCGTCGAAACGGTGAGGCTGAGCCGTGGGCGGGCGCCGCTCATCCCAGCACCGTCGGGGGGCCGCCGGTGCGCTCGACGGTGAGCACGTCGCAGGCGGGCCGGGCCCGGTGGGTCACTCGCAGCCCGGTGGCGCCCGCGACCTGCGCGATCAGCGGCACGGTGATGACGTTCTCGTTCGACCACGCCTCGAAGCGGTAGACACCTCCCGTTCCCCGATCGAGGAAGGCGAGCGTGGCCCGGCCGTCGCAGTCCCAGTCGCCGGTCGCGACGTCGTCCGTTCGGCCGTTGATCGCCCAACGCAAGGGACCAGCCTCCAGAACGCCACCGGCGAAGCGCACCCGCTCATCGCAGCCGTCGCCGTCGACGTCGGCGTGTAACGCTCCACCCACGGCGGCACACGTCGGCGCGACCGGTGTCGGACGCGGCGCCGGTCGCGGCGCCGGCGGTCGTCTTGATGGGCCAAGCGACGGAGTGCCACCGACCCACATGACGCCAACCAGCGTGACCGAGACGGCGAGGACCGCCACCGCAGCTCTCACCGGTGCCCGGAACCACCGGCGGGGCTCGGGCTCACGTGTCACCGCTTGCCCGGGCAGCGTGGCGTGGGGGGCGGCGGCCCGAATGTCGGTCGCCATCTCACTGGCGGAAGGTCGCAGCCTCGGGTCGGGATTGGTCGCCCTGAGCGCGATCGACAGAAGGGGTGCGATCGCACCTGCGGTCCGGCGGCGCACGGCTGTGTGCGGCCGTGTCGCGCGCGCGAGCAGCCAGCGCAGGAGCTCTCCGAGCGCGCTGACGTCGCGAGCGCGGTCGATCGGGTCGTCCGCGTCGGCGCCGTCGGCCAGCCCGCACAGCACGGGACGGCCGCCGGGCGCGACGATGACGTGTTCGGGCGCGATCGAGCCGTGCACCAGGCCGAGGCGATGGAGGTCCGCGACCGTGGTGGCCAGCGCGGCGACGAGGCCGGCGACGTCGTCGACCGGCGCTGCCGGAGCCTCGGCGAGTGAAGGTCCGTCGACGAGTCGCGTGAGGAGCGCGGGTGCGGGTTGCCCGCGGAGCTCGACCAGGCTCGACGACCCCGGGGTGACCGGCCCGTCGGAGCAGGTCCGCCTCACGGGTCAGACGCTCGACGGGGCCTGCCTTGACGAACACTCCTTCGGGCGGGCTCGGCGGCACGCCGGCGAAGCGTAGAAGATATTTCAGTATATCTCAAGCAGTTTCATGTTCTCGTAGGGCCGCGCTCGAGGTGGCGGCGACCCGCACCCGCCCGGGGCCGCCGGGCAGAGCCCGGGCGAAGAGGTAGTCGACCTCGGCGGACGCGGTGACGGTCACGCGGTCGTCGCTTGGCGAAACGACGACGCTGACGCGCACGTCGTGGTAGCGCTGCAGGTCGAGCGCCGATCGCACCTCGTCGGTGGCGAGCTCGTCGGCGGTGGCCGCATCGAGGATGACCACGCCCTCGCGGTAGAAGGCGCGATTGCTCACGGCCCGAGCGGCCGCGTCGTTGGCCGCAGCCGCGGTGGCACCCGCCAGCTCGCGCTCGCCGAGGAACGCGATCGAGAAGTCGACCGCGATGGCGCCGAGCACGATCATCACGAGGACCGCAGCCGGGAAGAGCAGCAGGGCACTCCCGCGCTCGCGCGCCGGACGCGTCACGGCTCGTTTCCTCCAACGTCGCAAGTCGCGGTACCGGAGAGACCGCTGCGGAACGGGTCGACGATCTCGGAGTGTCGGGCGCGCACGGTGAAGCCGTGACCCAAGCCGCCGACCCATGGCACGGTCAGCGCAGGTAGGCGGTACGTCGCCTCGGCCGTGACGCGCGTGCATCGGTGGCTCGCGGCGCCATTGCCCGCGACCAGGCGGATGTCGGGACGACGAGCCGAGCTGCGTTGGGCCGCAAACGCGGCCTCGGCCGCGGACCGTGCGGCCGCGAACGCCTCGTCCGCAGTGAGCGCGGCCGGAGCTTCGACATAGGTCCTCGTGGCTTCGCGAGCTGCCGACGACACCGCAAGCTTGGCGTCGACGGCTGCCCAGGCATTTGCGATCAGCAGCGCTCCCACGACGAACACGAGCAGGCCGAGGGGAAGCGCTTCGAACCCGCCCTGTCCCGACTCGTCGTGCCCAGCGGTCACGACGATTCCTGAAACCGCTCGACGCGCACCCGCACCCGCCGGTCGATCACGCCGAAGGCGGCGCGACCGACCCGGCCGAGCAGCAGGTTGGGGTTGCGCGACCGCACGTGCAGCACCACGACATCGTCGGTTGACTCGCTGAAGTCGAGTGTTTCGACCCGATCGGTGCCGTACCGGCCGAGCAGCTGTCGAAAGCGCGCTTTGGCCTGCTGCTCGGCCTCCACGGGATCACCGCGCGCGGCGGCGCCGGCCACGACGCGCGCCGCGTCGTAGGCGGCAGCCGTCACCACCGACGTCGCGTAGAGGTTGTAGAGAACCTGGACGGCGAACAGCAGGAGGACGAGGAAGACGGTGACGCCGGTGGTCGTCGAGACCAGACCGGCGCCCCGCTCCTCAGCGACCGATCTGATCGACTTGGTTGGCGGTCTTGTCGGACGCATCGTTGAAGATGGCCTGGAACGCCACCCACATGGCCGCACCGAGGAACGCCATGATCAGCACCGCGATGGCGGCCGAGATCACCCCCTCACCCGACTCGTCCTTGACGATGCCGACCGGCAGGTTCTTGACCCTCGCGTAGAGGGCCAGTGGTAGTTCGCGCACGGAAGCTCCTTTCGATCACTGGGCAGAGAAGACGCGAAGCGCCTCGATGAACGGCACGGCCATGAAGAGCACGCCCGGGACGAGCGCGGCCACGGTGACCGGTATCCACACCTGCTGGGCCCGTCGTTCGACGGTCTCGATCAACGTGCGCTGCAGGTCGCGTCGAATGGAGCGCGCTTCGTCGGACACGAGGCGGCCGAGATCGCTCGCCTCGCGGTTGAGCGCCAGTATCGGCACCAGCCGGTCGAGCGCCTCGACGTCGGCGACCGCAGCCCACTCGCGCAGTGCGTCGACCTCGGACAAACCCTGACGGATGCGTCCGCAGACGCGTGCGAGATCACGTGCGCAGTTGCCACGGCCGCGAGCCCCGACCCGGTTCAGCGCGGCGCCGAGGCTGAACCCGGCCGCGAGCAGCATCGCCAGTTGCTCGGTGACGACCGGAAGCTCGAGCGCCAAACGCCGCTTCCACGCCTCGGAGGCCGACGAGAGGCGCTGCTCGAGCGTGAGAAAGGCGAGCACCGGTGCACCGACGAGGAGGAGGAGCGCGATCGCAGGCGGCGGCCGCGCGGCCAACGAGAGCAGGGCGGCACCGCACAGGCTCACGACCGCCCAGCCCAGTTGGCGCGTGCGATAGGCGGTGACGTCGAATGGTGAATGGACGCGCTCGAGGCGCACCGCGAGCTCCTCGTTCACGCCGACCAACCGGGCGAGGCGCTCGCCGACCGAGCGGGCCACCGGCGCGACGATGTCGCGGAACGACTCTGCCGAGAGCACCCCCGCGTGTGGCCGGCGGGCCATCCCACCCGGGGTGTACGGCAGCAGGCGCTCGACGAGCGACGGGCGCGAGAACCAACGCGTCTCCGAGAGCAGCAGGGCCAGCCCGGCCCAGAGCAGCAGGCCGCTGAGGACGACCAGCCTCACGCCGCGCACCGCCTACTCATGGAACACCCGCTGCTCCTCGGGTAGCCGCATGATCCGCCCGGCCCACAGCCAGCACACCACGACCATCGCGACGCCGGCCACGGCCACGAGCTGACCTGCAGTCGTCTCGTAGGCCGCGCGCCCGTTCCCTATCGCCAGGCCCGCCAAGGCCATGCCGAGGGGCACGAGCAGCGTGAAGCGCCGAGCGAAGCGGACACCGGCCTGTCGGGCGCGGGAATCCTTGCGTCCCTGCACGTCGGCGGTGCGGTCCTCGGCCAGCGCGGCCAGCCGGCGATCGAGCTCGGTGCCACCGACCTCGTGCGCCACGAGCAGCGTCTCGCATGCGGCGTCGGCCGTGGCATCTGCGAGCCGTGCCTTGAGCACCGCGACCGTCCGCTCGAAGTCGGTGGACAGCAGCCATTCGCGCTGAGCGCCGGCGAATGCCGGCCGCAACTCCGCCGGTCCGCGCAGGCCCACCTCGAGGAGCGCCTGCGGCACCGGACGTCCGAGCGAGCCCGTGAGCAGCCGGATCTCTTCGATCATCGCGGGCCAAACCTGGCGCGCCTCGTCGCGGCGACGCTCCCTTCGGGCCCGGTAGGACGCGACCGGGAAGCTGGCGACGAAGCACCCGACGGCCAGCGCGGGCAGAACACCGCCGCACAACGCGAACGTGACTGCCGCGCCGACGACGAAGAGCGCGGCCACGACCGCGACGAACTCGCGGGGCCGGACATCATCGAGGCCGGCCTGGGCGAGCCACTCCTGCGGCGGGCGCCGCCATCGGAGTCGCTTCGTGGACGGAGGGCCGACCCCCAGCCCACGCCAGCGCAACACGAGGGCGGTGTAGAGCAGGAAGATGCCGTAGCCGCCGACGAGGGCGAGCAGCAACCCGGTCATTTGCCTCCCGCCGTGTCGAGCATGGCGCGCAGGTCGTAGCCGGCGTCCTCGAGAACCCGACCCGCGCGCAGGGGGACGTTGCCGGTCCAGCGCAGGGGATCGGTGCGGAGCGGTCGCGCGAACAGCTCGGTGGTCGTGAACGAGGCACCCGCCGTCGGCGTGAGCAGCTCCTCGACCGCGATCACCTCGCTCACGCGCGGGCACCCAGCGTCGCGCGTGCAGTGCACCACGATGTCGACGGCCTCGCTCACGAGCGCGCTGAGCGCCGGCATCGGTATCTCGCGCGCGGCTTCGGAGAGCTGAGCGATGAAGCGCAGGCGCGTGAGCGCCTGCCGGGCCGAGCCCGCGTGGATGGTCGTGAAGCCCTTCACGCCTGACGAGAGCGTGAGGAGAAGCGGCAGGGCTTCGCGGTCGCGCACCTCGCCGACGATGGCGATGTCGGGTGCCATGCGCAGGAAGCCCGCGACGAGGCGGCGAAGGTCGACCTCGCGCCGGTCGCTCCGAGCCGGCCGCGTCTGCATCGACGCCACGTTGGGCAGCGGGACGTCGGCCTCGAACACCTCCTCGGCCACGACCACCCGCAAGGCGGGATCGAGCTCCGCCGCGCAGCACGACAGCAGGGTCGTCTTGCCCGACCCGGGCGCCCCGGCGAACACGATCGACAGCCGAGCGCGGATACACGCCCTCAGAAAGGCGGCGACGCCGCGATCGAGCATGTCGCGTTCGACCAGCTCGTCGAGGCTGCGGAACGGGATCCCGGTGAACTTGCGGATGTTGACGATCACGTGCCCGCCACGACCGACGTCGGAGTGCACGATGTGGAGCCGGGCGCCGTTGTCGAGCTGCGCGTCCTGCAACCCCTCGGCGGGATCGAGCTTGCGGTGCGACGTCGAGGCGTCATCGAGGATCTTCGTGAGCGTGCGCAGCACGTGGTCGTCGTCGTGGAACACCTCGTCGTGGTAGCCGCTCGGTCCTCGATGACGTTTCACGAAGATCTGG
>VAWU01000065.1:72553-72797 GCA_005888325.1 Actinomycetota bacterium | reverse complement strand
CTGGGGTTGGGGCCCCAGCCGGGGAAGACGACATGGCTGAGGCGAACCGTCAGAAGATCCGGATCCGGCTGAAAGCCTACGACCACGAGATCATCGACCAGTCGACGAAGAAGATCGTCGAGACCGTGGTCCGCACCCAGGCGAAGGTGCGGGGCCCGGTGCCGCTGCCCACCGAGAAGCGGCGCTACACGGTGATCCGCTCGCCGCACAAGGACAAGGACAGCCGCGAGCACTTCGAGATGCG
>VAWU01000065.1:71695-72260 GCA_005888325.1 Actinomycetota bacterium | reverse complement strand
AACGAGAGATGGCGACGAAGGCGATCGTGGGCGAGAAGCTCGGGATGACCCAGGTCTGGGACGAGCAGAACCGCGCCATCCCCGTCACCGTCGTCAAGGTCGCGCCCTGCCGGGTGGTGCAGGTGAAGACACCCGAGCACGACGGCTACAGCGCGGTGCAGGTCACCTTCGGCGTGATCCAGGCGAAGCGATTGACGAGGCCGGAGGCGGGTCACTTCGCCAAGGCGGGCGTCGAGGCGGGGCGGCGTCTGGTCGAGCTGCGGCTCGACAACCCGAGCGACTATCAGGTGGGCCAGGAGATCAAGGTCGACCTGCTCACCCCGGGCGATCACGTCGACGTGACCGCGGTGAGCAAGGGCAAGGGGTTCACGGGCGTGATGAAGCGTCACAACTTCAGCGGGATGGGCGCGGGTCACGGCGCCCACAAGGTGCACCGCGCGCCGGGCGCCATCGGCGCGTGCGCCACGCCATCGCGCGTGTTCAAGGGTACGAAGATGGCCGGGCGCGTCGGACATCAGCGGGTGACGACGTTGAACCTGCAGGTCGTCCAGGCCGACGCCGAGCG